>JAGWZT010000300.1 GCA_018971925.1 Lysobacteraceae bacterium
CGATCGCCGAAACAGTAGTCCTCGATCAACGCGTCGATGCGCGCTTTTGTTCTTGTCTTCGGTACACCCTGCACCGCGGCGAGGAATTCAAGGTTCTCGCGCACGCTAAGGTCCTCGAACAGGGAAAAGCGCTGGGTCATGTAGCCGATGCGGCCGCGCAGTGCTTCGGCCTGCTCGGGGATCTTCAGGCCGAGCACTTCGATCTCGCCTTCATCGGGCGTCAGCAGGCCGCACAGCATGCGGATGGTGGTGGACTTGCCGGCGCCGTTCGGGCCCAGGAATCCGTAGACCTGCCGCGCCGGCACCAGCAGGTCGACATGGTCCACCCGCAACACGCCGCCGAAGCGCTTGCACAGGCCTCGCGAGCGGATCGCGATGTCGCCTGGGCCGGCGGAGTCCGCGCTGTTCACTGTGGCGGCTCCGGCAAGCCGACCCGCAACGGCAATCCCGCCGGCAGGGTGGCGGCATCCTTGCCGAGCGTGATTTCAGCGATGTAGCTGAGACGCGCGGCATCCTCCCCGGTCAACGCGTAGTACGGCGTGAACACCGGCTCGCTGCGCAGCAGGCGAACCCTGCCCGCGTAGACTTGTTCGCGGCCATCGACGTGCACCTGCACGCGATCGCCAACATGCAAGTTGGCGCGCTGCGGCTCGGGCACATAAACCCGTGCGTAGGGCGCATCACCGACCAGCAGGATCGCCAACGGCGCACCGACCGGGGCCTGGTCGCCCAGCTTGTACGGAATGCTGTCGACGATGCCAGCGCGCGGTGCGATCACGTCGAGCTTGCCCAACAGCACGCGTTCGGCGGCAACGCCGGCCTCGGCGGACGCCAACGCGGCCTTGGCCTGCGCGATTTGTTCCGGACGACTGCCGTGCAGCAATTCGTCCAGCGCCGCGCGCATGGCGCCCACCTGTCCATCCGCCGCACCTGCGGCGGCGCGTGCGCGATCCAGATCGGCCGCCGACACGTAACCCTTGCCGGCCAGCGGACGCATGCGGTCGTAATTGGCGCGGGCATCCCGCGCATTCGCTTGCGCGGCGGCGAGATCGGCGCGTGCCTTGGCGATGTCCTCCTTGCGCGGCCCCACTTCGAGCTCACGCAACACCTCGCCCTGCTGGCGCGCCTGTGCTTCATCGGCAGCCAGCATCGCTCGCGTGTGCGAGGGATCCAGCCGCAGCAGCAACCGGCCTGCGTTCACCCGCTCGCCGTCGCGCACGCCAACCGCCACGATGCGTTCGGCAGCCGGCGCAGGCAGCGTGATACGGTCGTATTCCAGCGTGCCAAGCGCCTGCGGCGGTGCCTTCGAGCACGCTCCCAGCAGAGCGCCAGCCGCCAGCAGCGATGCAAGCAGGACGCAGCGACGTTGATTCATTCGGGTTTCCTCCTGGCCTTGCTGCGCCCCGGCCAGCGCGCGCCCATGCCGTGACCCAGCAGCGCGAGCGTATGCCGGCGCAAGGCGTCGTCGTCGAGATCGCCGGCATCGAACATCTGCCGCCAGATCGGTGCGCCGGCGGCCGGAAACAGGGTCAAGCCGACCAGCGATACCACCATCAGGCGCGGATCGAGGTCGGGAGCGAGCCGTCCCTGCGCCTGCGCCGCCGCGAAACGCTGCGCCAGCAGTTGCGGCAACTGCGGGATCGCGCGCTTGAACATGTGTTCGCGCAGCGCCCCGCCTTCGCACAGCACTTCGCGGATCCACAGCGGCGGCAGCCACGGATGCGCCGCGACCATGCCGCCAACGCCGTTTACGAACAGGTTCGCGAGTTCCACGGGGTTGCTGCCACCGGCCTCGATGCCCGCACGCATCGGCGCCAGCGCCGGCAACAGGCGTTCCTCGACCACCGCCAGGATCAATTGCCGCTTGTCGCCGAAGTAGTAGTGCAGCATGGCCGGGGTCACGCCCGCGGCCTCGGCCACAACCCGCAACGAGGTCGCGCGGATGCCGGTGCGGATGAATTCCGCGATCGCGGCATCGATCAGGCCCTCGCGCACGTTGGCCTTGCCGGCGCGCGGCCGGCCGACGCCACGACCACGGCCGCCCGGGTTCTTCTTGCGGGTTGCGGTCATGCACATAAATTAATTCATCGATTAATTATTTGCAAGGCCGACCGGGAAACGCCTGCCGGCACGTGCGCGGAACTGGCCCGGACTCCCCATCCGCGCTACGCTTTCCACCCCTCCCGCGCACCTGCCATGACCGAAACCCTTACCCAGCACGATTTCACGCTCGAACCCGACGACACGCAAAGGCTCGCCAACCTGTGCGGGCCGTTCGACGAACACCTGCGCCAGATCGAGTTGCGCTTGGGCGTCGAGATCAACAATCGCGGCAACGTGTTCCGCGTGATCGGGGAAGAACCCGCGGTGAAATCCGGCGAGCGCGTGTTGCGCAATCTCTACGCAGCGACCGAACACGAAACGTTGAACGGGCGTGTGTTGAACCTGCGCCTGTCCGAAGCCGGCGTCGATGCGCTGGCCGAAACGCAAGCCGAAAGCGCGCAGGAAGTGGCGATCAAGGTGAAGCGCGGCACCATCCGCGGGCGCGGGCCGAACCAGGCGCGCTACCTGCACGCGATCGCGCGGCACGACATCAATTTCGGCATTGGTCCGGCCGGCACTGGCAAGACGTACCTCGCCGTCGCAAGCGCGGTGGAAGCACTGGAAACGGGCCGCGTGCAACGCCTGATCCTGGTGCGTCCCGCGGTCGAGGCCGGCGAGAAGCTGGGCTTCCTGCCGGGCGACCTCACACAGAAAGTCGATCCGTACCTGCGCCCGCTGTACAACGCACTATACGAAATGCTTGGCTTCGACAAGGTCGCGCGCCTGATCGAACGCAGCGTGATAGAAATCGCGCCGCTGGCCTACATGCGCGGGCGTACGCTCAACGACTCGTTCGTGATCCTCGACGAGGCACAGAACAGCACCGTCGAGCAAATGAAAATGTTCCTGACCCGCATCGGCTTCGGCACCACCACCGTGGTGACCGGTGACGTGACCCAGGTGGACCTGCCGCGCAACACGCGCTCCGGCCTGCGCAACGTAATCGAGGTGTTGCGCGACGTCGAAGGCATCAGCTTCACGTTCTTCACCGCGCGCGACGTGGTGCGGCACCCGCTGGTCGCCAAGATCGTGCGGGCGTACGAAGCCGCCGAGGAACGCAATGGCGACGACGCCCGTTGAGCTTGGCGTGTCGTATGGCACGCCGCGGCGTGGCGTGCCGACGCCGGCGAGTTTCCGGCGCTGGACCGAAACCGCGTTGTCCGCCACACGCCATCGCAAG
>JAGWZT010000301.1 GCA_018971925.1 Lysobacteraceae bacterium
ATTGGGGCGAACCCGGCACGAATGGCCAGCATTCGTTCTACCAGTTGATCCACCAGGGCACGCGATTGATCCCCTGCGACTTCATCGGGTTCATGCATTCGCTGAATCCGCTCGGTAGCCAGCACGACTTGCTGATGGCCAACCTGATTGCGCAGACGGAAGCGTTGGCGTTCGGCAAGACGCCGGCGCAGGTGCGCGCGGAAGGCACCCCGGAATGGCTGGTACCGCATCGGGTGTGCGAGGGCAACCGGCCCACCAATACCCTCCTCGCCGAGAGCCTGACGCCGCATTCGCTGGGTGCGCTGGTCGCGCTGTACGAGCACAGCGTGTTCACCCAGGGCGCCATCTGGCATATCGATTCGTTCGACCAGTGGGGCGTGGAACTGGGCAAGCAGCTTGCGAAAAAGGTGATCCCCCAGCTGCAGGATGCCGACGAACCGAAGCTCGAACACGACGGTTCGACCAACGCGCTGATCCGCCGCTATCGCGCCGCGCGCAAGACCGCCCGATGAGCGGAGAAAAGATCAGTCCGCTCGCGGGCAAGCCGGCGCCCAGGGACATCCTTGTCGACATCGGCAAGCTTCTGGACGCTTATACGGATATACGGCCAGACCCGACCGATCCGGTGCAGCGCGTCGCGTTCGGAACATCCGGACACCGTGGTTCCTCGCTGGACGGCAGCTTCAACGAATGGCATATCCTCGCGATCACCCAGGCGATCTGCGATTACCGCGCCAGGGAATCGGTCACCGGGCCGCTGTACATCGGTTACGACACGCACGCCCTGTCCAAGCCGGCTTTCAAGTCGGCGCTGGAGGTGCTGGCGGCCAACGGCATTGCAGTGTTGACATCCAAGCGTGGCGAATTCACGCCGACGCCGGCGATTTCGCATGCCATCCTCGTGTACAACCGTGGCCGCGATGGCGGACTTGCCGACGGCATCGTGATCACCCCGTCGCACAACCCCCCCGACAACGGTGGCTTCAAGTACAACCCGGTGAATGGTGGCCCCGCCGGCACCGACATCACCGGCTGGGTGCAGAAGCAGGCCAACCAATATCTGGAAAACAAGCTGGCGGGCGTCAAGCGCGTGCCTTTCGCGCAAGCCTGCGCGGCGGCAAGCACGCGCACCCACGATTACCTCGACGCCTACGTTTCCGACCTCGCCAATGTGATCGACTTCGATGCGATCCGGGGCGCCGGCTTGAAGCTGGCCGTCGATCCGCTGGGCGGCGCCGGGGTGCACTATTGGGCACCGATCGCCGAGCGCTACAAGCTCGACCTGACCGTGATCAGCGAGGAAGTCGATCCGCGTTTCGCGTTCATGACCGTGGACTGGGACGGCAGGATCCGCATGGACCCGTCGTCCGAATACGCGATGCAGCGGCTGCTGGCGTTGAAAGACAAGTACGACGTTGCCTTTGCCTGCGACACCGACCACGACCGTCATGGCGTGGTGACACGCTCGACTGGATTGCTCAAGGCCAACCATTATTTGTCGGTGATGATCGATTTCCTGTTTCGCGAGCGTAGCCGCTGGCCGGGCAAGATCGCGATAGGCAAGACCGTGGTCAGTACCGCATTGATTGATCGCGTGGCGGACAGGCTCGGACGCAAGCTGTACGAAACGCCGGTCGGCTTCAAGTGGTTCGCGCCGGGGCTGTTCGATGGCTCGCTCGGCTTCGGCGGCGAGGAAAGCGCGGGCGCATCGTTCCTGCGCCGCGATGGTTCGGTGTGGACGACGGACAAGGACGGCATCGTCCCCGCGTTGTTGTCGGCCGAGATCACGGCAAGGGCGGGGCGTGACCCCGGCGAGGTATACCGGACGCTTGCCAGTGAATTGGGGACACCGCTGACCGATCGCGTCCAGGCGGTAGCGAATTCTTCGCAAAAACAAAAACTTTTGAAACTTTCCGCAAGTGAAGTGAAGCTTGACGCTCTGGCCGGCGACAAAGTCACGGCGGTCCTGGACAAGGCGCCCGGCAACGCTGCACCGATCGGCGGCATCAAGGTGATCGCCGCATACGGGTGGTTTGCGGCGCGGCCGTCCGGCACTGAAGACATCTACAAGATCTATGCGGAAAGCTTCAAGGACAGGCAACACCTCGACGCCATCCTCGCCGAAGCGCAGCAGATCGTGGACACGGCGATCGCGTGATGGCCGGCATCCGTTTCAGGGTGGGCGACCACGTCGGCTGGAACTCCGAAGCCGGCCATGTCAGCGGCACCATCATCAAGATCCACACCGCGGATTTCGACTACAAGGGCCACACCCACCGCGCCAGCGAAGACGATCCACAATACGAGATCAAGAGCGACCGTACCGACCACGTCGCCGCGCACCGCGGCAAGGTGCTGACCAAGCTGGCCAAGTGAGCTTGCCGACAACTCCTACCGTGGTCCCTTGGTGCGGACCTGCGGCGGTTTCGGCTTGGCTTCAGTCATGCTAGAGGGGAAGTGCCGCCACGAAGCTTCCTCGTGCACGGTCGACATTGCCGGCTCGCGGCGTATTTCCCAAGGATGCCGGCAGCGTGCGATAGGACCTTGGATTCCCGCTGATCAGGGCCCGGGTGCCTCGGTCTGTCGTAGCGAGGCCAGCCGGGCGTGGATCGCCTGGACGACGACCGAGCCCTCGCCGACGGCAGACGCGACGCGCTTCACCGAACCCGAGCGGACATCGCCCACCGCGAAGACGCCGGGCAGGTTGGTCTGGAACACGTTGAAGGGCGTCGCGGCCTCGGCGCCGCAAGCTTCCCCCGTGAGGACGAAGCCGTGATCATCGAGCTGCACCGTATCCTTGAGCCAACCCGTGCAGGGATCCGCGCCGATCATGACGAAGAGCCCGCCAATGGAACGCCCGGTCACGCGTCCCTGGCCATCGCGGATGTCGACGCTGCGGAGGCGATCATCGCCGGCGAGTCCAACCACCTGTGAACTCGTTTCGATGGTGATGTTGGAAGCGTGACGCAGGCGCTCGACCAGGTAATCGGACATGCTGTCCGCAAGGTCGCGGCCGCGGTGCACGAGGCGAACACAGGACGCGCGCGAGGCGAGGAACATCGCGGCCTGACCGGCGGAATTGCCGCCACCGACGACCACGACCTCCTGGCCCTTGCAAGTCCGCGCTTCGAGCTCCGTGGCTGCGTAGTAGAGGCCTGCGCCCACGAAGCGCTCCTCGTCGGGCAGCCCGAGCTTGCGGTAGCGTGCACCGGTGGCGATCACCACCGTCCTGCCAAGGAGACTCGTGCCGTCATCCAGAGTGACCTCGTAATACCC
>JAGWZT010000302.1 GCA_018971925.1 Lysobacteraceae bacterium
AGCATCGAATAAGCGGCCACGCGCGCGGCCAGCGTCGATACATCCGCCAACGGCGAGTTGGCACCATCGACCGGGCGGAAGATCGGATCGGTACCGCGGGTTGCCACGAACCGGCGTTGCACATCCGCGGCGGAAATCGTCCATCCATCCTGTTGCTGATGGCAGGAACTGCATGAGCGCCCGTTGCTTCCAAGGCTCTGGAAGAACGGATTGCCCTGATCGATATGGCCGCTCGGCGTCGTGGTCTCCAGCATGCCCGACGCATCGCGCGTGACCAGCCCGTCCGCCCGGGAAGGCGTTGCCGCCTGCTGCGCGGACCCCCCGCCGGCCGTGGCGAGCAAAAGGACCACAGCAACAAAGTGGAAACAGCCGCCTGACCGCGGCAAGTGTCGATGGAACATCGCGCTGTCCTCCCGATGCGGATGGGCACCAGGGAAAACACCGTCGCGGCGGGATTTGCGACACGCGCCCGCGCCGCGTCGCAAGGAGGCGGCTCAGTTCATCAGGGCACTGCACGACCCGATGGAGCGGCGAAGCGCCGTGCGCGGACCGGCGAGTTCAGGATGTGAACCGAGATCATTTGCATCGATGATCGCGCGCGCGGCCTGCACTTGCACGGTCGCGCCCGCGCAATCACCCGTCTGCGCCGTCGCGACCGCGAGCCACAACTGCGCGGCGAGGCGGCGCGGATGCGGAGGCGGCAACTCGCCACCGGCGCGCTGGATCGCCTGCGCCAGCCGCGTGCGCGCCGGACCCGGCTCGTGATGCAGCAGTTCGACTTGCGCCACCAGGGTATGCGCCCACAGCAGCATCGGATCGGGACGGCCGGCCACTTCGGACAGATCCCGATCGACCGTCGCCTGCAGATCGGCAGGACACTGCGGACCCGGCGATTGCGTGCACGCCAGCAACAGGCGTGCTTCGGCGACCAGCGGCGGCACCTTGTACGAACGCGTGCGCAGATCCGCGATCGCGGCCGGCAGCAAGCCACGTGCCAGCGCGGGTTGCCCTTGCAGCAGCGCGATGCCCGCGAGTTCGCTGTCCACGCGGCCGACGCGCATCCGATGTGCGGAGTCGCCGCCATACAACTTGCGCGCCCGCGTCAGCAAGGCCTTCGCACGTTCCAGATCGCCCGCCTCGATTTCGCCGAACGCGGTCGCCTCCAATGAATCGCCGTGCAGCGGCGTGTCCGCGCCAAAGCCCGCGGCCGACAGCTTCTGCGCGAGCGCGCAATCCTGCGCCGCGGAAGCGCGATCCGCCCGCGTGCCGTCCAGCACGCAAGCCTTCTGTACCGTGTACACCTGCGTGACCTGCGGCTTGCCGCCAATGCGCGCGTACATCGCCAGCGCCTGCGTGAACAAGTTGTGCGCCTCGGTCCAATGGCCCTCGCGCCATTCGGCCGAGGCCCACCCAGCCAGCGCCAGCGTCGTTTCGTTGCTGTCCGGGCCAAAGTGCGCGAGCTCGAACTGCCGTGTCTTGCGCCACATCCGGATCGCCTCGTCGTAGCGCTCGAGTCCTTCCAGCGCGGAAGCGACATCGTTGTACCCGACGCCGACGCGCGGGTCGTCCGGTCCCCACGCGGCGACCCGTTCGTCCAACGCTTCGCGCGTGAGCTGCAACGAAACCTCACCGTGGCCCTCGATGTTCTCGACCGCGGCCAGCGGTTCAAGCAAATCGATCAGGGCTTCGCCATGGATCCCCTGTTCCTGCATGCGCCGGTGCGCGAGTCGCAGGTCGGCGCCGCCGGCCGCGTAGTCCTCGTCGCGCACCGCCGCGTAGCCGCGCGCCGTGAGGGCGCGGATCGCATTGATGTCCGACGGCGGCAGTGCGCGATTCGACAGCGCGACCGCGCGATCCGCCAGCTCGCGCGATTGCGGGATGTCGCCCAGGTTTTCGTACAGCCGCGAGAACATCGACAACAGGTCGACGCGTTCGCCGGGACCGAGTTGCGGCGAGTGTTGAAGCTTCGCCACGCCGCGCGCCAGTAATTCGTCCAGACTGGGCTGCTTCGACGCGGCAACGCCGTATTGGATCGGCGCAAACAGGCTCTCGATGAAGTCGCGCACCATGTTCGCGCGCATGGCCTGCTGGCGGGCAACGTGTGTCTGCCACAACGCGATCGACAGCGAAGCGAGGATGGCCAGCAACAGAATCGCGGTGATCGCGACGCCGCCCCGATGGCGCGCCATGAAACGGCCGGCCCGGTACCAACGTGACGGCGGATGCGCGCGCACCGGCAGGCAGTCCAGATAGCGCTCGATGTCCTCGGCCAGCGCACCGCCCGAGCCATAGCGGCGCTCCGGTTCCGGCGCGGTCGCCTTGGCGACGATGTTGGCGAGATCGCCGCGCAGCTTGGGCTCGCGCCTTGACTGCGCTTGCGCCGCATCCAGCGGGACGGCGCGCGACGTGCGCGCAGCTCCGGATGCAACGCGCCCACCGGCAAGCAGTTCGCGCAACAGCACGCCCAGCGCGAAGACATCCGTTGCGGTGGTGATCGCGCCCGGCGTGAACTGTTCCGGCGCGGCATACGCCGGCGTCAGTGCATGCTGCCGCGTGCGCGTGGCGTCTTCGGTGTCGTCCAGAAGTTTGGCGATGCCGAAATCCAGCAGTTTCATCTCGCCTTCGGCCGTCACCAGCACGTTGGACGGTTTCAAGTCGCGGTGCACGATCAGTGCACGATGCGCGGACTCCACCGCACGGCACACCCGCAGGAACAGGATCAGGCGCTGGCGCTCGGAAAGCGCGTGGTTCTGCGCATAACGCGTGATCGGCACACCCTCGATCAACTCCAGCGCGATGTAGGCGAGCCCGTTGCCGGCCACGCCGCCCTCGATCAGTCGCGCGATGCCGGGATGGCGCAAGCGCGCCAGCGCTTCGCGTTCGTGGTGGAACCGGCGCCGCGCCTCGGCGGTGTACAGGCCGCGCGCCAGCAGCTTGACCGCGACGAACTGACGCACGCCCTCCACGTCGCGAAAGGCGCGAAACACGGTGGACGAACCACCCTCCCCCAGCACTTCCAGCAATTCGAAAGGGCCGATGCGGCTGCCGGCCGGCAGCGGTTCGATGGCACCGGTTTCCCCGATCACCTGCGCGGCACGGGCCGCGTCGCCGGCCGCCAACCACTCACCCTCGGCGGCGTCGGCCGCCAGCATCCGTTCCAGATCGGCAAGCACGTTTGGGTCGGTGCAGCCTTCGGAAAGCAGGCGCGCGCGCGCCTCGGGCGGCAGCTTCAGCGCCTCCTCGAACAAGTCGCGCAG
>JAGWZT010000303.1 GCA_018971925.1 Lysobacteraceae bacterium
GCATGCGTTGTAATTTGTCGAATGTTTTGTCAGTCATGATCAAGATGATGCAGTCGCTGTAAACCTTTGTCTGGAAAGGGATGCGGCACCCAAGAAGCAATCCGGCAGGTGCCTTGCTCACGGAACTTACGCTGCGAGGGATCAACCCCGATTCGACGTGTGCTGGCCAGCATATTTGCCAAGAAGTGGTTCCAGACCGCAGCACGCCAGAATGGCGCCCACCACTGCGATGCCACCAATCCAGTTCCATCCGCCTGGGCCAAAGGGTGCGGACCAGACTCCATAGAGCAGCGAAGCGAGTGCGGCAAGCAGGAACAGCGGCGCTGTATAAAAACAGTGTCGACGCCCGCACCTGCGGGCATTTGCCAGACAGGCGGCTCCCATCACCGCAAAGCCGAATGTCCACCCGGCCGTGCGAACGACATCGCTGCCGTGACTGCTTGCGATGATCAGCAACCACGGCACGATCCAGAATAGTCCCAGCGCCAGCGGCCGGCTCAGCAAATCCCGCTCATGATGTTGTCCGGCCATCGTCGTTCATCGGTTCTTGATGGATGCTTCGAAACCGTGAGGCTGGCAACGCCGATTGACTGGGCGGACCAGGTTCCATAGCGCGGCAAGAATCATGATGATCACCCCGGCATAGAACGTTCCCCGCGCAACGTTTGAGGCCAGAAATCCATGCGTCATTCCGAACACGCCCATCAGCCCAAACGCGCCGATCAGCGCCATCGCGGGGCCGACGGATCCAGCAAGAACCCGCTGCCACTGGTGGCGCGGAGGCCATTCGGCCAAGTTTGCGAGCAGGGCCACGATGGCGAAGATCGGAATCAGGAAGCGCGCGAACAAGCCCTCCCACTGGCCCAAGAAGCCCAAGCCGATGGCTGCGCCGATGGTGGCGGCGGCCGGAAAGCAGGCAGCACAGCCAAAACTGCCTACGATCGTGCCTACCACACCAGCTTTGTCTGCGACCCTAGTAATAACGGACATTGCGTGATCCGCCAAGGTGATTTCGTTGGGCTTGCGCCTGCGGCGAACTCGTGGCTAAGCTTAACTCCGTACTTGAGTACGGAGTCAACCCCAATGGAGTCTGCCGGGAAACCCATGACAATCGGGCGGATGGCCGATGCCGTCGGGGTGAACATCGAAACGATCCGCTTCTATCAACGCAAGGGGCTGCTGCGAGAGCCAGGCCGCCCCGCCGGGGGCATACGCCGTTATGAGCAAGCCGATGCTGCCCGGGTGAAGTTCATCAAATCGGCGCAACGGCTGGGGTTCACCCTGGAAGAAATCGGGCAACTCCTGCGGCTGGATGACGGGATGCAATGCAGCGCGGCCGCGCAATTGGCTTCGCGACATTTGGATGAGGTGCGTTTGCGCCTGCGAAACCTGAGCCGAATCGAAGCGGCGCTCGCACAGCTGCTCGAACAATGCGGTCGCCATCGGGGTGAGGTGGATTGTCCGATGATCGCGGCGCTCCACGCCAGCGACGAAGAACAGCGTTTGCCGTGAACAGCGAACGGCGGCGCGAGCAGGGTTTTGCAAGTTCAGGCAACCGGAAGACCGTAGCCATCGGCCCGGTGAACCCGATCAGCGCACGTTCGGGCCACTCGCGCATCCAAGCAATCTACGGCGCAAACACAGCACGGCAATAACCGCAGGCAACGCGCCCGCCAAGATTAACTCCGGCTGCGCGAAAACCGCGCTTACGGACGCCGCGCCAGCTCCGGGTTTTCCCTGGTCACCGGCATCAGGTCCTTCTTCGAGACGCCCAGCCACAGCAGCATCGGGCTGGCGAAGAAGATGGACGAGAGCGTGCCGACCAGGATGCCGATCAGCATGGTGATCGCGAAGCCGTGCACGGCGGGGCCGCCGAACAGCCACAGCGAGGCCATGGTGATGGCGGTGAACACCGAGGTGATGATGGTTCGCGACAACGTATTGTTGATGGCGCGATTGAGGATTTGCGGCGTGTCGGCCTTGCGCGTGAGGCGGAACAGTTCGCGCACGCGGTCGAACACGACTACCTTGTCATTGATCGAGTAACCGATGACGGCGAGGATCGATGCCAGCACGGTCATGTCGAATTCACGCTGCACCAGCGCGATGATGCCGACGGTGATCACGGTGTCGTGGATTTCACTGGCCACCGCGGCGAACGCGAAGCGCTTCTCGAACCGCACCCACAGGTAAAACATGATGCCGATGATCACCACGATCGCGGCGTAGATGCCGCTGGTCTTCAGCTCCTGCCCGACCTCGGGTCCGACGAAATCCGGTGGCTGCGCCAGTTTCACGCCCGGATGCCCGGCCGCCAGCGCGGCCAGCACCTGTTTGGACACCGCGGTCGCCACCTTGTCGGGGCTTTCCTTGGCATCCGCCTTCGGCGGCTGCAAGCGAATCGAAATTTCGCGGGTGCCGCCCAGGCTCTGCACCACTGCATGCTCGTAGCCGGCCTTCTCCAGCGCGCTGCGCACGTCACCCACGTCGATCGGCTGCTGGTAATTCACCTGGATCAGGATGCCGCCGGTGAAATCGAGGCCATAGTTCAGTCCCTTCACGGCGACGGCCCAGATCGACACCACGATCAGGATCGCCGAAATGACGATGCTGACCTTGCGCATGCCGAGGAAGTTGATGTTCAGGTCGTGGTGGAAGAGTTCCATGGGCGTTCGTTAAATGCGGCTGGCGATGGTTTGCATGATGGACAGGCCGGTCACACCCAAAGCGTCTTGAGTTTCTTGCGGCGGCCATGGATCAACGCGGTGATCGCGTGGGTCATGGTGACCGAGGTGAACAGGGAGGTCAGGATGCCGATGCCGAGCGTGATGCCGAAGCCCTTGATCGCGCCGGCACCCACCGTCACCAGGCCCAATGCAGCGAGCAAGTGGGTGACGTTGGCGTCCAGGATCACCGACCAGGCTTTTTCGTAACCGGCGCGGATCGACGCGAGCGGCGTCGAGCCGTGGTGCAATTCTTCGCGGATGCGTTCGCAGATCAGCACGTTCGCATCGATCGACATGCCGAGCGTCAGCACGATACCGGCGATGCCGGGCATCGTCAGCGTCACGCCGACAGCGGACATCACGGCGATCAGGATCAGCAGGTTGAAGGTCAACGCGATGTCGGCCACGAGGCCGAACAGGCGGTAGTAGAACGCGGCGGCGATCAGCACCAGCGCGAGGCCCAGGATCACCGCGCGCTCGCCCTTCCTGATGTTGTCCTGGCCAAGACTCGGGCCGATCACGCG
>JAGWZT010000304.1 GCA_018971925.1 Lysobacteraceae bacterium
CGCAAGTATTGATGGCACGGCCCGCACATGGCGGGCCAGGCGCGGCGGCGCGTCGCGCGGGCGGCCACCGCTAGAATGAACGCTTGTTTTGGGGTATGGAGTGCACCGAATGAACGCCGCCGTCACGCCAGGCTGGACGCTGATTGCGACCGAGATCCTGGCATCGATCGTCCTGCTGTTGTTGCTGCTTCTGCTGGCGGTGGCGGCCGCGCTGTTCGTCTACGACCGCCTGCAGACCCGCAACGCGATCCTGCGCAACTTCCCGGTCATCGGGCACACGCGCAAGTGGCTGCAACATTTCGGCGTGTTTTTCCGGCGCTATTTCTCGGCGGCCGATCGCGAGGAATTGCCGTTCAACCGCGCCGAGCGTCAGTGGGTGCATCGCGCGTCGGTGAATTCCGACAACACCCGTGCCTTCGGTTCGACCCGCGATCTGCGCGTCGAGGGCGTGCCGTTTTTCGTGAACGCGCCGTTTCCCGGTCTCGGCGAGGAATCCGTCGATCCGGCGCCACTGGTGATCGGCCCGTTTGCGCGCAAACCTTACCCGCACGCGGCGTTCTTCAATATTTCCGCGATGAGCTTCGGCGCGCTGTCGGCGCCCGCGGTGCGCGCGCTTTCCCGTGGTGCCGCAAAGGCCGGCATTTGGCTGGACACGGGCGAGGGCGGCCTGGCGCCGCACCACCTCGAAGGCGGGTGCGACATCGTGTTCGAAATCGGTACGGCCAAGTACGGCGTGCGCACGGCGGGCGGCAGGTTGGACGACGACAAGCTGCGCGCGATCTGCGCGCATCCCGAAGTGAAGATGGTCAGCGTCAAGTTGTCGCAAGGCGCGAAGCCCGGCCTCGGCGGCCTGCTTCCCGGCGCGAAAGTGACGCCGGAAATCGCGCTGATCCGCGGCATCCCGGTGGGTGAGGATTCGGTCAGCCCCAACCGTCACCCCGAGATCGGCAACGTGTCGGAACTGCTCGATTTCATCGAGCACGTGCGCGAGGTCAGTGGACTGCCGGTCGGTTTCAAGGCGGTGCTGGGCGGCATCGAATGGATCCGCGACCTGTGCATGGAAGTGCACCGGCGCGGCCTGGCAAGCGCGCCCGATTTCATCGTCGTGGATGGTTCCGAAGGCGGCACCGGCGCGTCGCCCCAGACGCTGATGGAAGGCATGGGGCTGCCGCTGCGCGAATCGCTGCCGCTGCTGGTCGATACGCTGGTCGAGCAGGGCCTGCGCGAGCGCATCCGGGTGATCTGCGCCGGCAAGTGCATCACCGCGTATGAAGTCGCCTGGGCGCTGGCGATGGGTGCCGATTTCGTCAATTCGGCGCGCGGTTTCATGTTCGCGCTGGGTTGCATCCAGGCCATGCGTTGCAACGAGAACACCTGTCCGACCGGCATCACCACCCAAGACCCGCGCCTGCAGCGCGGACTGGTAGTGATGGACAAGGCGGAACGCGTGGCCAACTACGCGCGCAATTTGATGCGCGAGGTCGGCATCATCGCGCACAGTTGCGGGGTGAACGATCCGCGCGAATTGCGCCGGCGCCATTGCCGCGTGGTGGTGGACGACGGCCTGTCGCGGTCGCTGGAACGGCTGCACCCGTATCCGGTTCAACCCAGGGTTTGATGCGCACGCTCGCCGGGCGCGCGCCAGCCGTCCGCACCGAGTACCTGCAGGCCGCGGAAGCGGGCCTTGTAGCCCATTTTCGGATGGCCCGCGATCCAGTAACCGAGGTACAGGTGCGGCAACTCGCGTGCGCGCGCCAGTTCGATCTGGCGCAGGATCGCATAGGTGCCGAGCCCGCGCCGGGGCAGTTCGGGTTCGAAGAAGGTGTACACCGCGGACAGTCCGGTTTCGCACACGTCGGTCACCGCCACCGCCAGCAGCCGCCCGGCAAGACGGAATTCGAGGAACACCGTCGGGCTCCACGGTGAGGCGAGGAAGTGCGAAAAATCCTCGTCGCTGGCGTCGTCCATGCCGCCGCCGGGATGGCGCGCACGCAGGTAGCGCGCGTACAGATCGTGCCGTTCATCGTTCAGGCCGGGCTCGCATTCGGCCAGTACGAGGTCGCCGTTGGCGGCGATGCAGCGGCGCAGGCTGCGATCCGGGGTGAAGGCCGCGACGTCGATGCGGCAGGGCTCGCAAGCGTGGCAACGCGGGCAATGCGGATGGTAAACGTGGCCGCCGGCCCGGCGAAAACCGCGCGCCAATGAAAGCGCATAAAGCTTGGGAAGGTTCGGCGCGGCCGGATCCAGTACCAGGTTCTGCGCCGTGCGCGCGGGGAAATAGCCGCACGCGTGCGGCAGGGTCTGGAACAGGCGGACGCGTTCGCTGCGCAGGGTCATCGCGGGATCACCAGACGGAAATCAGTTTCGCTCCGTAAATCGCGACCGCGATGGCCACCGCCACCAGGACCGCGGTGCGCACGCGCGCGGCGATGCCGGCCGGGCTGCGTCCGCCATTCTTCTGGAAACGGTAGGCGGCCAGTTCCTCGGCATAACGCGTCACCGGTTCGATGCCGATCTCGCGCATCAATTGGCGCGCCCGGGTGTGGTCGCCGGCATGTTTCACCCACACCGCGGGCCAGTCGTCGCTGTGACCGGGCCGCGCATAGGAAAACTGCTTGTAGCTCTTGCTGTCGTAGGCACGCCGGTTGGTCACCTTGGTGGCGATGCCGTGTTCAGCCATCACCGCGACCAGGCGCTCGACGTTTTCGATCCGGGGGGAAGAGTAGATGCGGCGCATGGCGGCAGTTTACGACAGCCGCAACCGCTTGTAATCAGCGGGGCTGTTGTGAAAAGTCAGGCCACTGAGCTCTTGGCCATGGATGACGGCTTTGGCCGTTCTGGTGTTGACGTGCTTATTGCAGTCACGCGTGCGGGAACGTTGGCCAAAACAGCGTCAGGGACGATCGCATCAACGCAAGCGCAGCAGTCCTTCCTGCGCCGTCGAGGCAACCAGCTTGCCGGACAGATCGAACATCTGCCCGCGTACCAGTCCGCGCGCGCCCTGCGCGGTCGGGCTTTCGCAGGCGTACAGCAGCCAGTCGTCCACGCGGAATGGCCGATGGAACCACAAGGCGTGGTCGAGGCTGGCCATCTGCAGATTGGGCGTCAGGTAGGAGACGCCGTGCGGCAGCAGCGCGGTGCCGATCAGGTGGTAGTCGGACGCATATGCCAGCAGCGCGCGGTGCTGCGCGGGCGTGGCGTCGATTTTCTGCGCCAGCCGGAACCAGATGTGCTGGTAA
>JAGWZT010000305.1 GCA_018971925.1 Lysobacteraceae bacterium
CTGCGCACGTCCGCATCGTTGCGTTCGAGCTGGCGTGCCACGGTGTCGGCCGCTTCGGCGGCTTCCCCGTGCAGCAACGTGGATTCGGCTTTCATCCGGGTGACGGTCGTGCCGGGCATCAGGGAGTCACGCCTTCGGACGCGGCGGCGCGGTCGAGCCGCGCACCACCAGTTCGGGGCTGAAGCCCTCGTTTTCGACATCGCCTCCGTGAATCTGCGCGATCAGCAGGCGCGCGGCGTGCTCGGCGATCAACTCGGTGCGCTGCCGCGAAGTGGTGAGCGAAGGCCACGAATGACGCGAGAACGGACTGTCCTCGAAACCGGCGACCGACAAATCGTAGGGCACGTGCAGTCCGGCTGCGCGCGCGGCCGCCAGCACGCCCGCGGCAATTTCATCGTTGGAACCGAAAATAGCGGTGGGCGGTTCGGCGAGGCCGAGCAGGCGGCGCGCGCCGCGGAAACCGTCGTCGAACGAGTAGTCACCCTCGAGCACCAGTTCATCGGACATCGGCACGCCGTAGTCCCGCAAGGCTTTTTCGTAACCCTTGTAGCGTTCGGGGCTGGAACGGTGCTGCTTGCCGCCCCACAGGAAACCGATGCGCAGGTGTCCGAGCTGGATCAGGTAGGCGGTGATGGCGTAAGCCGCGTCGCGGTCGTCCACGAACACGCACGGAAAGCCGTCGTGCGGATCTTCGGCCGCGGAAATCACCCGCACCAGGGGAATGTTGTACGCGGCCAGTTCGCGCAGCAGCGCCATGCGTTCCGACATCGGTGGCGCCAGCACCAGCCCGGCGAGGCGCGAACGGTGCACGAGATCGCGCAATTCCTCCGCCAGTTTCGGTCCGCGCGAATCGCAGGGGTGGATCTGCAGGCCGAAGCCCATTTCGCGGCACGCCGCCAGCGCACCCTGCTGCACCGCGATGATGTAGTACGGGTTGGGGTTGTCGTACACCAGTCCGATCGCATACGCCTTCGCGCTGCGCAGGCTGCGTGCGGAAAGGTCGGGGCGGTAATCGAGCTGTTCGATCGCGCGCAACACGCGTTCGCGCGTTTCATCGCGCACCGAGCTTTCCCGGTTGATGACGCGCGATACGGTTTTCAGCGAGACCTTGGCTTGCCTTGCGACGTCCCGGATGGTGGCGGTTCCCAAGTGCGGCTCCTTGTGGTGCGTGCCGGGGAGAATGCGTGAGCGTCAGGGCGTTGCGGCGGCGGAATCGACCGCCGCCGCCCGCGTCGGCTGCCCCGCACGGTGACCCAGCAATCCGTAGAACAGAATGTAGATGTAACCGGGCAGCATCACCAACAGGAAGGCGGCCTGCATGGGGATGAGTTCTGCCAGGTGCACGAAAACCTGCGGGATCAGCGCGCCGCCGACGATGCCCATGATCAGCAGCGCCGATCCGAATTCGGTGTGGTCGCCCAGTCCCTTGATGGCGAGCGGGAAGATGGCCGGCCACATCATGGCGTTGGCGAAACCGAGTGCAGCGACGAACGCCACGGATGCGTAGCCATGCGTCGCCCACGCGCCGAAGGCCAGCAACACGCCCAGCACCGCGGAAACTGCCAGATAGCCTTGCTGCGAAATCACGCGCGGGATCAACACCAGCCCCACGAAATAGCCCACCAGCATCGCCAGCATTGTATAGGTCGTGAAGTGCTTCACCGCATCCAGCGGCAGCCCCAGCGTCTGGCCATAGATGCCGATCGCGTCGCCCGCCATCACCTCCATGCCGACGTAAACGAAGATGCACAGCACGCCCAGCCACAGGTGCGGGAAGCTGAAGATGCTGCGCCGTGTTCCCGCGGCACCGATCTCCTGGTTCGCGCCTTCCGGCTTGATCTCGGGCAGCGATGAGCGCGCCACCCAGATCGCCAGCAGCACCATCACCGCAGCCATCACCATGTACGGCCAATACACCCGCGAGATGAATTGGTTCAGCAGCGCCTGCGCGGCTTCCGGACTTGGCGCGGCCTTGACCTCCTGTTCGAAACTGCCGATGCCGCTCAACACCAGCCAGCCGAATACCAATGGCGCCAACGCGCCGGCCGCCTTGTTGCAGATGCCCATGATGGCGACGCGGCGTGCACCGCTTTCGATCGGCCCAAGGATGCTGACGTAGGGGTTGGACGCCGTCTGCAGCAATGACAACCCGGCACCGATCACGAACAGCGCGCCGAGCGCACCGTGGTACGAGTGCATGTCGATGAACTGGCCGAACAATGCGGCGCCGATCGCCATCACGAACAATCCCAGCGCCATGCCTTTCTTCATGCCGGTGCGTTTCAGCACCGCCGCCGAGGGCAACGCCAGCACGAAGTACGACACGTAGAACGCCACCGGGATCAGGAACGCGCTGACGTTGTCGAGGTGGAAGGCCAGCTTGACGAAGATCGTCAGCGGACCGTTCAGCCAGGTGACGAATCCGAAGATGAAGAACAGGATGCCGATGATCACCATCGACATCACGTAATGCGACTGCTGCGGTGCGGTTGCGGCGGTGGTCATGGGCGAGCCTGTGCGAGCGCCTGGACGGCGACGGGATTATGGAATGGTCAACGTTGTCATATCTGTGTCTTGCGTCGAGTATCGCATGTCCCGATTGCCGAAAAAACAGGCCTTCTGCGGCAGAATGGATTTGACGCGACGCAACATTGTCGGGCCGGCAAAAGCCGCGGTTTTATTGGGAATGTCCGCGCCAAGCAACGCAAACGCCACCCCGGTTTGGATTGTTGCATCGCAAATTGACAACGTTGTCAGCCATGACCAAACTGGCGCTCGTTCGAATTGCCCGAGAGCAGGATGAGTGTGGCCGCCAGTCATTTGACCCAGCATGCCGGCCTTCACACGCAGCCGTTCCTGGCTGCGGATGTGGGTGGAACCCATGCGCGGGTTGCGCTGATGCGCGCCGCCACCGATGGCAAGCGCGAGTTCGAAGTGCTGGCCTATCGCAAGTTTGCCTGCGCGGATTTTCCGGGACTGCCGGAATTGCTCACGGCGTTCGTCGAGGGCGACGCCACGCTGCCGGTGCGGCGCTGCGTGATCGCTTGCGCGGGGCAGGTCATCGACGATGCCATCGTCAATGACAATCTGGCATGGCGGGTCAGCCTGTCGCAGTTGCGCGACGCACTGGCGTTCGATGACGTCGCCTTGCTCAACGATTTCGAGGCGCTCGGCTACGCACTCGACGACGTCAAGGGCACCGGAAGCTTGTTGCTGTGCGGACCCGATGCATGCGGG
>JAGWZT010000306.1 GCA_018971925.1 Lysobacteraceae bacterium
TACGTGCTCGGCTGGGGCGGCTGGTGGTTCTGGGATCCGGTCGAGAACGCCTCGTTCATGCCGTGGCTGATCGGTGCCGCGCTGATCCACGCGCAGGCGATCACCGACAAGCGCGACGGCCTGCGCGCGTGGACGCTGCTGCTGTCGATCTTCGGGTTCGCGTTCTCGCTGCTCGGCACCTTCCTCGTCCGCTCGGGTTTGCTGACCAGCGTGCACGCCTTCGCCTTCGCACCCGCGCGCGGCGTGTTCATCCTCGTCTATCTCGCGGTGGTGGTCGGCGGCTCGCTGCTGCTGTACGCGCTGCGCGCACCGAAGGTGACCGGTGGCAAGTCGTTCGCACTGGCCTCGCGCGAAACCCTGATGGTGGTCGGGAACCTGATGCTCACCGTCGCCTGCGCGATGGTGCTGCTGGGCACGCTGTACCCGCTGGTGGGCGAAGCGTTGAACATCGGCCGCATCTCGGTGGGGCCACCCTACTTCGGGCCGCTGTTCCTGATCCTGATGACGCCGCTGGTGCTTGCGCTGCCGTTCGGGCCACTGTCGCGCTGGGGCAAGGCCGATCTCGGCGTGTGGAAGCGAGCCTTGGTCCGCATCGTCGCCTTGGCGGTCGCGGCGGGGATCATCGGTTTCATCGTCGGCGCACGCGGCTGGTATCAGTTGCTCGGCGTCACCGCCGCAACGTGGGTCATGTCCGGCGTGGCACTGTTCGTGATCAAGCGCTGGCACGAGGCGCCACGCGGCAAGCGTTATCCGTTCGAAATGCTCGGCATGATGCTGGCGCACTTCGGCATCGGCGTGTTCATCGCGGGCGCGATCCTGACCCGTTCGATGAGCGTCGAGCAGGATGTCAGCATGAAGCCGGGCGCGAGCGTCGACGTCGGCGCCTACGATTTCCATTTCAACGGCGTCACCGAAACACGGGGCCCGAACTACCGCGCGCAACAGGGCACGGTGGTGATCACCCGCAACGGCAAGCCGCTTGTCACATTGCATCCGCAAAAGCGCACGTATTCCGGCGGGCAGGTGCAGACCGAAGCCGCGATCCGGGCAGGCGTATTTCGCGACTTGTACGTGTCGCTGGGTGACCCGATCGGCGACGGCGCGTGGTCGCTGCGCGTGTACGACAAGCCGTTCGTGCGCTGGATCTGGGGCGGCGGCGTGCTGATGATGCTGGGGGGATTCGTGGTGGTGCTGGACAAGCGTTTCCGCCTGCGCCGCGCGGTGGAACCCGAAACCGTACGCGCGAAACCCGAACCCGAGGCGCCGCGCAAACTGGCGGAAGGCGAAGCGTGAACGAGGTTGCACGCAAACCCCTCGGCCGCTTCGTGCCGTTGATCGTGTTCGCGGCACTGGTGGCGTTTTTCGTGATCGGGCTGGTGTGGAACCAGACCCACGACGCACGCTTCGTGCCCAGTCCGCTGATCGACAAACCGGCACCGGATTTCCGTCTGCCGCGGTTGGAACGTCCCACCGAGTTTGTCACCAAGGCCGCCATGCTGGGCAAGCCCTACCTGATCAACGTGTTCGCGAGCTGGTGCTTTGCCTGCGGCGACGAGCACCCGACGCTGATGGCGTACCGCGACAAATTCGGCATCCCGCTGATCGGTTACGACTACAAGGACGCGCCGCAGGATGCGCGCGCGTGGCTGGATCGCCATGGCAATCCGTACCACGAAGTGATCACCGACCAGTCCGGCGACACCGCGATCAACTTCGGCGTATACGGCGCCCCTGAAACCTACCTGATCGACGCGCAAGGCGTCATCCGCTACAAGCACATCGGCCCGTTGACGCCCGACGTGATCGCCAAGGAACTGGAACCGAAAATCCAGGCTCTCGAAGGGGCCGGCGCATGAAGCGCCTGCTCGTCATCATGCTTGTTGCATTTGCGCTGACGCTCAGCGCCACTGCCTTCGCGATCGACCCGCTGCCGTTCCAGAGCACCGCCCAGCGCGATCGCTTCCAGCACCTGACCCGGGAACTGCGCTGCATGGTTTGCCAGGACGAGAGCCTGCTTTCATCGAACGCCGACTTCGCCAAGCAGTTGCGACGGCAGATTTTCGACATGATGCAGCAGGGCAAGAGCGACAAGGAAATCAAGGATTGGCTGGTCGCGCGTTATTCCACCTTCATCCTGTACGACCCGCCGCTCGCGCCGTCCACGATCGCGCTGTGGTTCGGCACACCCGCGATCCTGCTTGTCGGCGGCATCGTGGTGGTCGTGCTGCTGCGCCGGCGCACGCGTCCGGCAGGCGCCATCGCTGATGAACCCGGAGACGATTGGTGACCACGCCCTTCCTCGTCATCGCCGCCATCATGGTGGTGGCCGCCCTCGCCTGCGTGCTGGTGCCGCTGCTGCGCAGCGCGCGCCGCGAGGGCCGGCCGCGCGCGCCGTTCGTGCTGGCACTCGTGCTCGTGCTGGTGGCGCCGCCGATCGTGCTGGGCGCGTACCTCATGGTCGGCACGCCGCAAGCGCTGCAACCGCTTCAGACAACCCCCGATCACGCTGACCTCGCTGAAGCCACCGAACAACTCAGGGCCAGCCTCGCGAAGAAGCCGGACAACGCCCAGGGCTGGGCGCTGCTGGCGCAGGCATATTCGGCGTTGAACCAGCCGCAACAAGCACTGGACGCGTTGAATCACCTGCTGAAACTCAAGCCCGACGATCCGGACGCGATGGTGGCGTGGGTGGAAGCCGCCGCGGAAACCAGCCCCACGCACCAGATCGACGAGGCCTCGCGCGCGAAGTTGCAGCGTGCGTTGCAGATCGAACCGAGCCACCAGCGGGCATTGTGGCTGCTCGGCATCAGCGATTTCCAGCGCGGCGACTACGCCGACGCAGCGAAGCAATGGAAAACCCTGCTTCCGCTGTTGCAGCCGGGCTCCAAGGTCGCCATCGCCGTGCAACAGGAATTGGCAGACGCCGAAGCCCGGGCCGACGGCAGTACAAAGGGCGCGGCGCTCGCCGCGACCGATCCCGCACCGGCGTCATCGGCCGTCGTCGCGCCGAACACGGTTGCGCTCAACGTCACCGTCAAGCTCGACCCGAAACTCGCCGGGAAGGTGCGGCCCGCGGATACGCTATTCGTGTTCGCCCGCGCGGTGGATGGACCGCCCGTGCCACTTGCGGTCGCACGGTTGAAGGCATCCGACCTGCCGGCGAAAATCACGTTGACCGATGCCATGGCGATGACGCCCGCAATGACGCTTTCAAAATTCCCGAAGGTCAGCGTCGC
>JAGWZT010000307.1 GCA_018971925.1 Lysobacteraceae bacterium
GTGTTTTCACTGATCTACTCCCAGCCGGTGCGGGCACTTTCCGCGCCACCCTTGCGACCACCGATCGCCTGATTCCCGACGCGGCGCGCAAAGCGCCGCAACCTGATCCCTGTTTGCCATGCACAGTGTGGCGGGTGGGCGTCTGTTCGTAACCGGCGTGCCGCGCACGCCAGCGGAAATCAGAAATGAAACAGAACCCTTTTCACACGGGGCTGACCGTCCCGATGCCTTCTCGTCGACGCTTCGTGCAGGGACTGGCGCTGGGCGGCACCGCCGCGATGCTCGGTGGTTTCTTGAAACCCGCGTGGGCACTGCAAAGTCTGGACATGTCCAACGCGCGGGATCTTGGCGAACAAGGCGTCCTGTCCGGAACCCAGTTCGCACTGGAAATCGCCGAAACGCCAGTGAATTTTACCGGCAAGGCGCGGCACGCGACGACGATCAACGGTTTGTTGCCGGGGCCGCTGCTGCGGTGGCGGGAAGGCACCACCGTCACGTTGCGGGTCACCAATCGCCTGCGCGTGCCGACCTCGATCCACTGGCACGGCATTCTGTTGCCGTTCGACATGGACGGCGTGCCGGGCATCAGTTTTCCCGGCATCGCGCCGGGCGAAACCTTCGTCTACCACTTCCCGGTCAAGCAAAGCGGCACCTACTGGTACCACGCGCACTCCGGTTTCCAGGAACAAACCGGCCTCTATGGCGCACTGGTGATCGATCCGGCCGGGCCTGACCGCATCCAGGCCGACCGCGATTACGTGGTGATGCTCAACGACTGGACCGACGAGGACCCGATGGCGGTCTTCGCAAACCTCAAGAAGATGGGCGACTACTACAACTACGGCGAGCCGACCGCGCGTGATTTCTTCGCGGACGTGAAGCGCGAGGGGCTGAAGGCTGTGCTGGCCGAGCGCAAGATGTGGAACGAGATGCGGATGAGCCCGCGCGACCTGATCGACGTGACCGGCGCCACTTACACCTACCTCATGAACGGCACTACGCCCGCAGGCAACTGGACCGGGGTGTTCAAGCCGGGCGAGCGCGTGCGGCTGCGCTTCATCAACGGTTCCGCCAACAGCTACTTCGACGTGCGCATTCCCGGCTTGACGCTGTCCGTGGTCGCGGCCGACGGCCAGGATGTCGAACCAGTTGAAGTGGACGAGTTCCGGATCGGCACGGCCGAGGTCTATGACGTGATCGTCGAGCCGCAGGAGGGTCGCGCCTACACCATCTTCGCCGAGTCGATGAGCCGCGATGGCTACGCACGTGGCACCTTGGCCCCGCGCGTCGGCATGCAGGCGGAAGTGCCACACCTCGATCCGCTGCCCACGCTGTCGATGGCGGACATGATGGGCGCGATGGCGGGGGGCGACATGGCCGGCATGCACGGCACGGATCACGGGTCGATGCCAGGCATGGCCATGGGCGGTGCCCTTGACCCCGCCGGCATGAAGAAGGCACACCACGCACGTACCGAATACGACAACCCGAACGTCGACATGCATGTGGACATGCCGCGCACCAATCTCGACGATCCAGGCGTTGGCCTGCGCGACAACGGTCGCCGGGCGCTCACCTATGCCGACTTGCACACCATCGGCGGGTCGCTGTACCCGCGGCAGCCCGTGACCGATGAAATCGAGTTGCATCTGACAGGCAACATGAACCGTTTTGTCTGGGGTTTCGACGGGCTCAAATTCTCGCAGGCGAAACCGGTGCACTTCCCTTATGGCAAGCACCTGCGCCTGATCCTGTGCAACGACACCATGATGACGCACCCGATCCACCTGCACGGCATGTGGAGCGAGCTGGAATCGCCGGAGCAGAACTTCCAGGTACGCAAGCACACCATCAGCGTGCAGCCTGCACAGCGCGTCACGTATCGCGTGAAGGCCGACGCGCTGGGCCGCTGGGCCTATCACTGCCACCTGCTCTATCACATGGAAGCAGGCATGTTCCGCGAGATGGTGGTGTCATGAAAACGATCGCACGCAATTGGTGTTTGGTCGCAATTCTGCCTATTGCGTTCATTGCCGTGCCTGCCTTCGCGCAGGACTCAATGCAGGGCATGGGCATGCCGCAAATGCAACCTCCCACAAAGGAGCCGGCAAAACCGGCCACCAAGAAAAAACCGCACTCGACAAAGAGGAAGCAGACACAGCAACATGCCGAGCATTCGATGTCGGGCATGGACATGGACAAATCGCCCATGCCGCACACGCCGATGCAGCCACCGCCCAACGTGACCGGCGAATTGCAGGTGCTCGACATCGGCTCGCAAATCGGCGTCCGGCCGGCCGTGCACGGGCTCAATGGCGGAGCCATGCAGATGGACATGCAGGGCATGCAGATGCAGGGCGGCAAGGCGCCGCCGGATGTGCGCGATGCGGATTACTCCAACGGCATCGGTTACGGATCCATGTCCGGCATGGACATGCTCGATGATGCGGCACTCGGCATGCTTCTGATCGGCCGCCTGGAATACTTCGACGGCCGCGATGGCAACGGTGTCGCGCTGGATGCGGAGGGCTGGTATGGCACCGACGCGAACAAGTTGTGGGTCAAGGTCGAAGGCGAGCGCAGCGCAGGACGCCTACAAGATTTGCGTACCGAAGCCCTCTGGGCCCGCCCGCTCGGCATCTATTGGAATACCCAGCTTGGCGTGCGCCACGACTTCGGCATCGGCCCCGGACGCACTTGGGCCGCATTCGGCGTGCAGGGCCTCGCGCCGTATTTCTTCGATGTCGAAGCAACTTTTTATGTCGGCCAGGCGGGGCGCACCGCGTTCCGGTTCGAGTCGGAATACGAACTGCTGTTGACGCAGCGCTTGATCTTGCAACCGCGTTTCGAAGTCAATCTGTACGGTCGCGATGATCTGCAACGCGGCATCGGTTCCGGCCTGTCCGACGCGGAGCTCGGTTTGCGCCTGCGCTACGAATTTACCCGCAAATTCGCGCCGTATATCGGCGTGGAACTCGAGCGCAAGTTCGGCCGGACGGCCGACCTGGCACGCAACGCGGGCGAGCCCGCATTCGATCCGCGCCTCGTTGCGGGTCTTCGTCTCCGGTTTTGAAGGAAACTGCCATGAAAAGACACACCGAACACGTTCTCGTCCTCGTTGCCGCGGCGGTCGTGGTCGCAATCGGGCTGGGCATTTTCATCTACTCGGGCATCTACAACATAGGTGCCGACGATCATCACACCAAGCCGGTGTTTGCGGTCCTGCAAGCCTTGCG
>JAGWZT010000308.1 GCA_018971925.1 Lysobacteraceae bacterium
CAAGGCCGGACACGTAGCAACCTTTGAAGTCATCTGCGGCGCTCCACACAGTACCGAATCGATACGCTGACCATTGCGGAATACCGCGGTCGGTCGCGTCGGCATCGTTGCGCGACGAAGACGTGTAGATGCCCGGTATGTGACGGCTGCCGATCGCGGCCGGACCAGGTGACAGGCTGCACGAGGTCGTTCCGCATGTGCGATCCCGCGCGGGATTCCGGCGCGAGGAAAAGTTTCACGCAACGGAAACGCACCAGTCGCGGGGGCGTCACGTCCGTCACACATGCTTGACCGGATCGCCGAGTTGGGAGCACTCCGATGCATCGCTTGGCGGCCCGATCCTCGCGACGGCTTTCGCGACCCCGCAGCCGAGACTGTCATGACCCGTATTCAGCGGTTGAAGTCCTCCCGCCAGATCAAACTCACCAAGGCGGTTGTCGCCGCATTGATGGTTTGCGCTACCAACGCCTCATTGGCTGCCGCTCCGTTGTCAGCAGTCCAGGCGTTCCCGAAAGTGGGGGTGCGCGGTCATCGCCATGGAAAGGATGAATATGCCGCGACACGTGGCGCGCTCGACGCCAAGCCGAACGCGACGAACACGGTGATGGAAGACACTGCGACGCCACGACAGCAGACCAAAAACAAAAACGCGAACCAGAAGATCAAGACACTTGCGGACGTTCTCGTCGTGGCCCCGCGAACATCGGCCGCGCTCGCGCGCTTGACGCAGCAGTACGCACCCAACCTGATCAACATCCGCACCGGGGAGCAGATTCATGCACTGCCCGACCTCAGTGCCGCCGAGGCGGTGCGACGCATTCCCGGCATCTCGATGGAAACCGATGAAGGCGAGGGCCGTTACGTGAACATACGCGGCCTGGATGCGGATCTGAACAGCACGACCTACTCTGGCGTTCCGTTGATGCCCACCAACAATGCCTCGCCCTTCGGGGGCTACCGCGGAGTCGCCCTGGATTCCATTCCCTCGGGGTTCATCGGTGCGGTCAAGGTCACCAAATCGAATCTGCCCAGCCAGGATGCCGAGGCGCTGGGCGGCACCATCGAGGTGTTGCCGAAGACCGCCCCCATGCACCAAGGCCCGTTTCTCGATGGCAATGTGGGGGCGGGCTACGAACCGCTGCGCGGCACACCGGTCAGCGAATTTTCGCTGACCGGCGGCGGCCGGTTCGGCCCCTTTTCGATCGTGCTGACAGCTTCGAGACACGCCGATTCGCGCGGCATCGACGATGTCGAGCCTGCCTATTTCGACGACGCGGCGCATCCGTACCAGGCACTGAGCGTCATCGAACAACGCGACTACGAATTGCATCGCCGCCGCCATGGCTACGCGCTGGATCTGGGCTACCAGCCGAACGAGGACAACAAGTGGTATTTCCGCGCCTTCGACGCAGGCTTCACCGAGCGCTACAAGCGCCAATACATGGATATCGTGCCCGACGGCAATACCACGCTGCTGGCGAATGGCGCACTGCAAGACACCCTGAACGCCCCCGGCGCGATCAGCAAGTCGTTGCGCGACGAGCAGGAAACAGAGCGCGAGCGGCTCTACATGCTCGGCGGCGAGAACAAGCTCAATGCCTTGGCCGGAACCACCCTCGACTATCACGTCGCCTCCGTCGAAGGCACCTACAACAAGCCTTACGACTACAACTCCACCTTCACCTACACGCCGCCTTCTGCTGCCACCTCGACGATCGCTTACAACCTCAACGGCCCTGGACACGTCCCGCTGTACGTGATCGACGGGGCGCCGGGTTACCTCGACCCCGCCAATTATTCGTTGAGCAGCCTCGCCAATGGCAAACAGTACAACTTCGATCGCGAAACGTCCTACGCCGTCAATTCGAAAACCCCGGTCGAGTGGGGCAACCTCAGTGACCAGACCCTGCAGTTCGGCTTGAGCGTTCGACGGCGGCACAAGCGCACCACGGCGCAGCCGTATTCATTCAACAATCTGCCTCCGCTTCCACTCACGACAGTGGCAGGGATGGTCCAGGAGCGCTACTACGACAATCTGTACCAGAACGGCGTCGACATCATTCCCGGTGCGCTGCAAGGCCTGTTCGGGCCGGGCACGATCAGTGCGTTCGATACGCTTGCCAGCCAGCAGCAATACCTGGATGCGCACGAAGACATTGATGCCGCCTACGCCCAATATGCCGGCAGCTACGGCAATCTCGGCATTCTGGGCGGCGTTCGTTTCGAGGCAACACGTGACCGCACCAACGCCTTCGCGACCGGCACGGACAAGGCGGGCAACCCGTTCGCCAATCCAATCAGCACCGAGCACAGCTACCACAATTTCTTCCCCAGCCTGCAGTTTCGCTACGAGCTGGCGCCAAACCTGATCCTGCGCGCCGCGTATTCCTCGACGATCGGCCGTCCCGGCTTCAATCAGGCCAACCCCGCGCTATCGATCGATGTCGGTTCCGGGATCGTCACCACCGGCAACCCCAACCTCAAGCCGACGACGGCCAACAGCTTCGACTTCGACATCGAAAAGTATCTGCCGGATGCGGGCATCCTGTCGGCAGGTGTGTTCGACAAGGAATTTTCCAACTACATCATTCCCGTCGAGACCACGCAGGTGCTGCCAAACGCCAACCAGTACGTGGGCGGTGCGATACCGGTACATGTGTTTACCTTCAAGAACGGCGGCCACTCGTACGCCCGCGGCCTGGAACTGAACTGGCGGCAGAGATTCCGGAACCTGCCCGGCTGGCTGGACGGACTTGGCGCCGATTTGAACTACACCTGGGTCGATTCCCGTATCGAAATTCGCCCCGGCGAATACTCGATGCTGCCCTCGACATCCAGGAATACCTGGAACGCGACGCTCTTCTACGAGCGCGCAGGGCTGAAGCTGAACCTGGCCGCGTACTCAGTGTCCGCGGATCTGTTCGGCATCGGCACTGGACGCTCCAGTGACATTTACAACGCCAGCCGCACATCCATGGATTTCGGCGCCAGCTACGCATTCTCGAAAGACTGGACGGCGTATTTCTATGCCCGGAATCTGCTCGACACGCCGCACGCGTTTTATCAAGGGACGTCGAACCGTCCAATCCAGCGCGAGTTCTACGGCCTGACGTACATCGCCGGCGTTCGCTTCCACCTGTGAGAGGATGCGACGAGTGACGCTCGTTGCCCGCGTCAATTCGCAGCTCTCGGTCACCCGGTGAATCACTGACCTGCCTTGAACCCAG
>JAGWZT010000309.1 GCA_018971925.1 Lysobacteraceae bacterium
GCGCGGCAACTCGCCGCGCGCGGCCGCGACCTGGTGCTGACCGCGCGGCGCGAAGACCGCCTGCAGGACTTGGCTTCCGAACTGCGCGCGCAACACGGCATCGACGTGCAGGTGATCGCCGATGATCTGGCCGACCCGGCAGCGCCTGACCGCATCGTCGCGGCAGCGACCCTCGGCGGACGCAGCATCGACATGTTGATCAACAACGCGGGCTACGGCGTGCCGGGCCGTTACGACAAGGTGGATTGGGCCACGCACGCGCGCTTCATGCAGGTTCTGGTGACGGCGCCGCTGCACTTCTGCCATCTGGTGCTGCCGGCGATGCGCGAGCGCGGTTACGGTCGCATCATCAATGTCGCTTCGCTGGCGGGGCTGGTACCCGCGACGCCCGGCAACACGTTGTACGGGCCGGCCAAGGCATTTCTGATGCGGGTCTCGCAAGCACTGGCCACGGAGAATCACGCGCACGGCATCCATGTTTGCGCGCTGTGCCCGGGCTTCACGCATTCCGAGTTCCACGACGTCAGCAAGGCTCGCGGGCTGGTTTCGAAACTGCCGGGCTGGATGTGGTCAAACGCCGGCGACGTCGTTCGACAAGGCCTTGATGCGGCCGAGCGCGGCCGTGTGATGTGCGTGCCCGGCCGTGCGAACCGAGCGATCAAGGCGCTGATGGACGTGCTGCCGGACCGTCTCGCGCTCGCACTGGTCGCACGCCGTGCGAAGCATTTCCGCGTGCGAGACCCGTGAACGACCGACTTGTTCGTCATCCCGGAATGACAACGGGGACTGATGCGCAAGCAGCGTCCTAGGAGACCAGCAGTTTCACCACCCGCGACGCGGAATCCGCCGCCGGTTCCTGATCCGAATGCAGATGGATCTCCGCCGACTCCGGCGCCTCGTAGGGCGAGCCGATGCCGGTGAAGTTGCTGATCTTGCCCGCACGCGCCTTGGCGTACAGCCCCTTCACGTCGCGGCCCTCGCACACCGTCAACGGCGCGTCCACGAACACTTCCATGAAGCCGCCCTCGCCGATCAGGTCGCGCGCCATCTGCCGTTCGGCGCGGAACGGGCTGATGAACGACACCAGCACTATCAGGCCCGCGTCCATCATCAACTTGGCGACTTCGGCCACGCGCCGGATGTTCTCGACGCGGTCGGCGTCGGTGAAGCCGAGGTCGCGATTCAACCCATGGCGCACGTTGTCGCCATCCAGCAGGATGGTATGGAAACCGTCGGCCAGCAGGCGCCGTTCGACCAGGTTGGCGATGGTGGATTTGCCGGCACCGGAAAGCCCGGTGAACCACAGGCAGCGCGGCGTCTGGCCCTTGATACGGGCGCGCGCCACGCGATCGACGTCGAGCTGCTGCCAATGCACGTTGCGGTCGCGGCGCAACCCGAAATCCAGGGTGCCGCAACCGACCGTCGCGTTGGTTTCGCGGTCGACTAGGATGAATCCGCCGAGGCGGCGGTCTTCCCGGTACGGGCGGTACGCTATTTCGGAATCCAGCGACAAATTGCAGTAACCGATCTCGTTCGCGACGAGCCGCGTCGCGGCCAGGTGCGCCTGCGTATCGGGATCGATGCGGTGCTTGATCTCGGTGACCTGCGCGCCGATCACGCGCGTGGCGAGCTTCATCAGGTAGCGGCGCCCGGACAGCAGCGCGGTATCGTCCAGCCACAGCAGGTGGCAGGCGAACTGTGCAGCGACGTCGGGCGGCAGCGATGGATCGGCGATCACGTCGCCGCGCGCCACGTCGATCTGGTCCGCCAGCGTCAGCGTCACGGATTGTCCGGCTTCGGCATTTTCAAGATCCGCGTCGCCGCCGACCACGCGCACCACGCGCGAGAGGCGCCCGGACGGCAACACCACCACTTCGTTGCCCGGCGCGACACGGCCGCCCGCGATGGTGCCGGCATAGCCGCGAAAACCGTGGTCCGGCCGATTGACCCACTGCACCGGCAATGCGAACGCCGCATCCACCTTGCGCTCCACCTGCACGGCTTCCAGGTATTCCAGCAGTGGCTTGCCGGTGTACCACGGCGTGTTCGGCGACGGCGCCACGAGGTTGTCGGCGTTGATCGCGGAAACCGGAATCGAGTCGGCGTGTCCGATACCGAGGTCGTGCCCGAGCTTCACGCACTCCTGTTCGATCGCGTGATAGCGCGCGTGGTTGTAGTCGATCAGGTCCAGCTTGTTGACCGCGAACAACACGTGCTGCACGCCGAACATCGCGAGGATGGCGGTGTGCCGCCGGGTCTGGGTCTGCACGCCCGCGCGCGCATCCACCAGCACGATGCCCAGCTCGGCGTTGGAGGCGCCGCTGGCCATGTTGCGGGTGTACTGCGCGTGGCCGGGGCAATCGGCGACGATGAAGGCGCGCTTGTCGGTGCCGAAATAACGCCACGCGACATCGATCGTGATGCCCTGCTCGCGCTCGGCCTCGAGGCCATCCAGCAGCAGCGAGTAATCGGGCTTGCCGCCTTGGGTGCCATGCGTCTTACTGTCGCGGATCATCTGCGCAAGGCGATCGTCCGGGATCATTCCTGCCTCGGCCAGCAACCGTCCGAGCAAGGTGCTCTTGCCGTCGTCCACGCTTCCGCACATTGCAAGGCGCAGGGTGTCGCGGTTTTCCAGCGCCGCAAGCCGGGCCGCCAACGCGGGCGCCCCTGCCGCCACGCTCACGCGTTCGTCAGAAGTAGCCTTCACGCTTCTTGCGCTCCATGGAATCGGATGGATCGAGATCGATGATGCGGCCCGCGCGTTCGGACTGACGCGTGTCCAGCATCTCGCCGATGATGCCGTCGAGGTCGGCGGCATCGGATTCGACCGCCGCCGTCAGCGGCCAGCACCCCAGGGTGCGGAAGCGCACCGTCTTCGAGACCAGCTTCTCGCCCGGATCCAGCGGCACGCGCTCGTCGTCGCGCACCAGCAACGCGCCGTTGCGCACGAAAGTGGCACGTTCTTTCGCGAAATACAACGGCACCACTTCGATGCCCTCGCGGCGTATGTACAGCCACACATCCAGTTCGGTCCAGTCCGACAACGGAAACACGCGCAGCGTTTCGTCGTTGTCGAGCCGCGTGTTGTAAAGCCCCCACGGTTCCGGCCGCTGCTTGCGCGGCTCCCAGCTCTGGCCCGCGCCGCGCAGCGAGAACACGCGTTCCTTGGCGCGCGCGGGATCCTCGTCACGGCGCGCGCCGCCGATCGCGGCGTCGAAACCGT
>JAGWZT010000310.1 GCA_018971925.1 Lysobacteraceae bacterium
GCCCGGGCGCGGGCGCTGCGCTGCTGCTCGTAATCGTCGAACGCGCGCTTGGCGTCCGCGAAGTCCGCGTCCTCGGTCACCCAGATTCCTCCGGCCGAGATACCCCAAGGACTTGGCGCGGTTTCGTAGAACGCGATCCGCTTCGCGTCGAGCATCGCACGCACCTCGTCGGCCTCGTCATCGGGCACGTTACGCAGGTTCAGAAGCAGCTTGGACATGATGCCATGGTAGCCGTCGGTGCTGCCCCGCCCGCGTTATGTCATCGGCCAGGTTACACCTCCATCCCCTTTTCCGGATCTCAATCGCAGCGCGCGCCGTTGCCAGCAGGCTTGCACTGCGGCGGCCAGCCGTTGACGTTCCAGAAATCGATGAACTTCATCTGCCTGAGGAAATCCTGAAACGCGGGATCGCGGCGCACGGCAGCGTATCCGGGTGCCCAGATGAGATTGCCCCCGGGTTGCTGATCGCCGGGCTCGAACGTGGCGAGGATGTCTGCCGCGTCCGACCTGGGTTCGTACAAGCGAAGCCGGTCGGGACGCGCGCCCAGGGCGGATTCACTTTCACCGATCGCGGCTTCCGCTTGCGGCCACGCATCGGGATCAATCAAGGCGTCGGTGACGGCGACGTAGGCCTTTCTCAATCCGTCGCTCTCCGGCATTTGCGCGGCAAAGCTGCGCGCGGCAACGAAGTCCTTCCACCAGATGGCATTGCGCCAGCGCGCACCTTCGGTCATCACTGAAGGTTTGGCTTCCCGGCCGGGCAACAAGTCGAGGTACGTCTTCGCCTCGGCGTGGCGGCCGAGCACGTCCAGATGGGTGCCCATGTTGTAGGTCACCCAGTAGCCGAGCGGATCGGATGCATAGGCGATTTCGAATTGGGTCAATGCCTGCTCACCGTAGCCCAACCGCGACAGGAACATGCCATCGATGTTGTGCGCGACCGGATCGGCGGGGTTCAGGGCCAACGCGGTGTCGTACTCCTTCTTGACCGTGGCCCAATCCCTGTTGTGCGCAGCGACCTGGCCGAGGGCATCATGCGCATACGAATCGTCGGGATCGATGGCGAGCGCCTTGCGTGCCTCGCGCAACGCGGCGTGTTCCTTGCCTTCGCCTTCGAAATCCGAAGCGAGGTTCAGCGCCAGCAGGGCATGCACCGGGGCGAAATCGGGGGCGCGTGCTGCCAGCGCGTTCAAGTCGCGCTCCGCCTGCGCGAAGGCGGTCATGTCGTTGCTGGCAAGAAAGACGTGGCGCAATTGCAGATACTCACGGAATACCTGCGGATCGGGCGCGGGCACCCTGGCGCGCGCAAGCCCGATGGGCAGGGCCAACGCACCTGCAACCGCTTGCGCAATTTCCTGCTGCACGTCGAACACATCGCCGGCGGTGCGATCGTAGTCCTGCGCCCAGAGCGTGCGGCCCGAGGGCGTCTCGATCAGGCGCAGGCTGATGCGCAGTTTGTCGCCGGCCTCGCGCAGGCTGCCTTCGAGTGCGTGCGTGGTGTGCAACTTCCCGGCCAGTTGTGACGGGTCGAAACCGTCTTTCCGAGCGATCGTCGGCGAGATGCCGGAGATGAGGCGCAAGCCGTTGACGCGGGCCAATTGCGTCGTCAACTCTTCGCTCAAGCCGGCGGCAAAGGCGGCTTCGTTCCTGTCGTCGCCGATCACCTGCAGCGGCAGCACGACCAGGGTTGGTGACGTCGGTGGCGCGGCGGTTCGCGTACGCACGATGAAAACCGTGGCAAGCGCGACCAGAGCGCACGCCGCGATTGCGATCGCAACGCGGTATCGACGCGGACTGCTTGCGATCGGGCGATCGGCTTCGACGATTTGCCGCGCGGGCGCGGCAACGATCGATACGTCACTGCTGGCCGTTGCGCGTGAGACCTCCAGCGACAACGGCGATGATCGCAACAGCACCTGGGCATCGAAGCGATAACCCACACCATGCACGGTGTGGATGTATTGCCGCGGTGGCGAATGGTTGCCAAGCGCCTGCCGCAGCAGCGCGATCGCCCGATGCAGCACATTCTGGGTGACGTGCCGATGACCCCATACCGCATCGAGGATGTCGTCGTGGGTCAAGGTTTTGCCGGGATTGCTCGCCAGCAGCGCCAGCACGGCGAACGTCTTCGGTTCGAGCGCAACGTCCTTGCCGCCGACGACAAGGCGGTGGCCAGCGACGTCAATCTCGATATCGTCGAAGACGATCGCGTCCGATTCATTCGTCAGCGCCACGACCCAACCCCCGCATCTGCCTGCGGCCGCCATGCCGGTGATTAGCGTATCCGATTGCCCGGCTTGCGGGAAAACAGGCCCCGGCAGGCGGCCAAAGCAATCCTGCAGACTTTCCTCAGACACCCGCGTGCAAACTCAAGGTTTCCCTCAAGCATCCGGGCGCCGCTTTGGGCAAATTGAGTTGGCGGCAGCCACTGTTCGCCGCCCCATCACCGATAGAGGGAGACCACGCCATGTTCAAGAATGCACGCACAACTTCGTTGGCCCTGGGATTTGCCTTGCTCGCCCTGCCTGCCGCCCTGGCGCATGCCGATCCACCGGGCGATTCGCCGTTCCTGGCGCGGGTAAGGCAGGCCACCGCTCCTTACAAGAACATCAACGTCGCCGCGGCAGCGGGTTGGTTCGCCCGCGACGCGTTTTGCGTGAGCGGGCCCGACCACGGAGCGATGGGCGTGCACGTGGTCAACCCGGCGCTGATCAGCGGCAATCAGCCTTACGTGAACGAGCCCCAGATCCTCATCTACGAACCGCAGGCGAACGGATCCATGGTCCTCGTGGGCGTCGAATACGTCGTGATCGCCGACGCCTGGAACGCCCAGCACCCCGACGGCTCCACGCCCAAGGTGGCGGGCCAACTGATGAACCTGGTCCCGGCACCAAACCGCTACGGGCTGCCGTCGGTGTACGAGTTGCACGCCTGGGCCTGGCGGAACAACACCCAGAGCAACTTCGCGGACTGGAATCACAACGTGACCTGCCAAAAGCAGCCATTGCCGATCGGCTTGTAAGACCGGCGTCGAAGTCGATTTGCTTCAACACTCCCTATCCGCCGAGTGCCTGCGTCGTGCCTTGTTTCGCTCAGGGCCGTGTCTCCGACCCTCGAACAGGTGAACCCCGCCCCCGAATTCAGGTAGATTGCGGTCTCTTTCGGGCGCGGGGATTCCCATGAAACAGGTGGCGGGGGTGGTGGTGCTGATGTTCCTGGCCGT
>JAGWZT010000311.1 GCA_018971925.1 Lysobacteraceae bacterium
ACGAGATCGCATGCGGTGTTGTCGCCCGCTTCGAAACCCAGCGCGAACAGGTTCTCGCAGTGCGGGTCGCTCCAGTGGAAATCGTGGCCGCGATCGCGCATCAACCGCACGAACAGGCCGGTGCCGCCGCCGTAATCCAGCGCCGTCCGCACGCCGCGAAAGCGCCAGCGCAACAGCGCGTCCACGGCGTCCGCCAGCCAAAGGTTGCGCATCGCGATGCCGGTATCGAGCGCGGCGATCGCATGATCGGCATACGCTTCGTCCAGCCAGTGGGGGTTCTCGACGGCAACGTAACCGCACGCGCGGCAACGCTGGTAGTGCGCACGGTGGCGTCCGAGTACCGCGAGTTCACCGAACGGTTCGGTGGCACCGCCGCACAGCTTGCAGGTCATGCTTTGATCTCGCGCACGGCATCGGCCGCGTCGCGCAAGGAGGCGGCCGCGGAAACGGGTTCGACACCGTGGCCGATGACGCCCAGGCACGGCGCTGCCAGCGAGCGGTTCAGGGTGACCAGGTTTTCCTTGGGGTACAGCATGTCGGGGTCGATGCGGTTGCAGATCCAGCCCAGCAATTCGCAGCCGTCGGCGCGGATCGCCCGCGCGGTGAGCTGGGCATGGTTGAGGCAGCCGAGTTTCAGCCCGACCACGAGGATCACGGGCAACTGCAAGTGGCGCGGGATGGCGCTGACCCGCAGCGGTTCGGAAATCGGCGCCAGCCAGCCGCCGATGCCCTCCACCACGATGGCGTCGCCATGCATGATCGCGATGCGGTCGTAGGCGTCCTCGATCGGCGGCAGGGTGACTTCCTCTTCCACTTCCGCTGCGGCGATGTGCGGCGACACCGGCGGCGCGAAGGCGAATGGATTGCAGTCTTCGTAGCGTTCGGGCCGCGGATCGCTCGCCGCGATCAGCGCCAGTGCGTCGTCACTGCGCAGACCTTCCGGTGTTTCCGTGCAGCCGCTGGCAACCGGTTTCATGCCGGTCGCGCGCAGGTTCGCCGCGCGCAGCGCATGCAGCAGCGAACAGGCCGCCCAGGTCTTGCCGGCGCCCGTGTCGGTGCCGGTGATGAATACGCCTTTTGGCTTCATGGGGAAACCCTTGCTTCGAGACGCTTGCGACAACGATTGGCCAACGGACCTCCGAGGCCCGGCAAGGCATAGGTGGAGCCGCCGGCGAAGCCGATCGGCGAGACGTTTCTGGTTCCAGGCAGGCGCAACGCGAACGCGAAGGCGCCATCCACGAAGTTGTGCGGCTGCGCGCTTTCTGTGCGTTCGTGCCGTGCTTCGGTTCGGGTCGGCGCAAGCAATTCCGGCATTGCGCGATAATACGGGTTTTCCGGACGCGCACACGTTCATGTTCGAAGCCGCCCCCATCACCGCCACCGACAAGCCGACGCTGTACGCCGAACTCGCGCAGCAGGCGCGCGGCCTGCTGCACGGTGAAACCAACCTCGTCGCCAATGCCGCCAATTTCGCCGCGCTGGTCTTCAACGCGCTGCCCGGCATCAACTGGTGCGGGTTCTACTTCCCCGATGGCGACGGACTCGTGGTCGGCCCGTTCCAGGGCAAGCCGGCTTGCGTGCGCATCGCGCGCGGGCGTGGTGTGTGCGGCGCCGCCGCGATGTCGCGACAAACGCAGGTCGTGGCGGACGTCAACGCCTTTCCCGATCACATCTTCTGCGACGGCGACTCGCGCTCGGAAATCGTGGTGCCGCTCGTGCGTGGCGACGGTTCGCTGCTGGGCGTGTGGGATGTGGACAGCCCCAACCTCGCGCGTTTCGATGATGACGACCGCGCCGGGATGGAAGCGTTGTGCGTGGAGTTCATGCAGGCTGCGGAACCCCGCTGAACCGCAGGATTCCCGCGCATTCGACTTCAGCCTGACTCGCGCCTGACTCCGTTCAGCCGCGCGTAACCAGTCCGTCACGTCTGCCGGAGCATGCTCGCCCGCACGTCCCGCCCAAGGTTCATGGGAGACACGGCATGCGCAAAGTCCAGGGCACAACCACGTCGACGCGCCGACATCTCCCGGCTGCCATGCGTTATCTCGGAGCTTGCTCGCGGGACGAACCGCTGGACGTGACCGTGGTGTTGCGTCGACGCCAGCCGATGGGGCGCCCGATACCCCGGACGCAGCGTGCGGATTTCGCCACACGTTACGGCGCCGACCCGGCCGACGTGGAACGCATGCGCGCGTTCGGGGCCAAGCACGGATTGCAGGAACTGGCCTGCGACATGGCCTGCCGCACGTTGCACTGGCGCGGAAACGCAGCTGCGCTGCAGCAGGCGTTCGGCGTCAAGCTGGGCCGTTACGAGATTGCACCGGGCGGCGCGAGTTTCGTCGGTTCCGCGCAGGAACCCGTGTTGCCGGATCCGGCGGTGATCGCAGTGCTGGGGCTGGACCGGCGCCCGGTCGCGCATCCGCATTTCCGGATCGCGCAGGCGCAACCGGCCGCGACCTACACCCCGGTGCAGATCGGCCAGCTCTACGCTTTTCCAGCTGGCGACGGCACCGGCCAGACCATCGCGATCATCGAACTCGGCGGCGGCTACAGCCAGGCCGACCTCGACACGTATTTCAGCGGGCTCGGCTTGAAGACGCCGCAGGTCACCGCGGTGTCCGTCGATGGCGGCAGCAACCAGCCCGGCTCCAGCGCGGACGCCGAGGTGATGCTCGACATCGAGGTCGCCGGTGCGCTGGCGCCGGCGGCGACGTTCGCCGTGTACTTCGCGCCGAACACCGACCAAGGTTTCTACGACGCGATCACGCAGGCCGCGCAGGGCAGCAGTCCGCCCGCCATGGTGATGTCGATCAGTTGGGGCGGTCCGGAAGACAGTTGGAGCACGGCGTCGCGCAACGCGATGGAAACCGCGCTGGAAGATGCAGCCGCGCTGGGCGTCACGGTTTGCGTGGCCGCCGGCGACGGCGGTTCCGGCGATGGCGAAAGCGATGGGCAGCCGCACGTGGATTACCCCGCCGCCAGCCCTTCCGTGCTGGCCTGCGGCGGGACCAGGCTGATGTCCAGCGGCGGCGCCATCGCCAGCGAAGTGGTGTGGAACGAAACCGCAGCGGGCGAAGGCGCCACCGGCGGCGGCGTCAGCCAGGTGTTTGCGTTGCCGACGTGGCAGGCGAGTGCGGGCATTCCAGCGGCACCGAACGGCTTCGCCGGGCGCGGCGTGCCGGATGTCGCGGGCAACGCCGATCCGCTTA
>JAGWZT010000312.1 GCA_018971925.1 Lysobacteraceae bacterium
GCGGGCCGGCAATGGACGCAACATGCCGGAGTCGGCGAAGTTGCCTTCGACCGAAAGCCCCTGCGCCATCGCTTCCCATTCGAACTCGGTCGGCAGGCGTGCACCGGCCCAGCGCGCGAATGCATCGGCTTCGAAGAAGCTCACGTGGCAAACCGGTGCGGCGGGATCGAGCGCGTTGCATCCGCCCAGGCCGAAGGCCGTCTCCAACGGGTCGTCCCAATACAAGGGATGGGCCCAGCCTTCGCGGCGAACCGTGTCCCAACCTTCCGACAGCCACAACGCGGGATTGCGGTAACCGCCGGCGCCGATGAACTCGCGGAACTCTGCGTTGGTCACGCAACGATTGGCGATCGCGTGCGGCTGCAACAACGCGCGATGACGCGGCGACTCGTTGTCGTAGGCGAAACCTTCGCCGGCGTGACCGGCATCGACGATGCCATGGCGTCCCGTGATAAAGCGCAGCCGCAACGGCTCGGCTTTCGGCGCCGCCGGCGTATCACGGAACACCGGCTGCAACGGATTCAACGAGAACAGGTGCAGGATGTCCGTCAGCAAGAGTTCCTGATGCTGCTGTTCGTGGTTGAGTCCCAGCGTGACGCGCTCCATGATCTCGCGGTCGTCGCCACGGCGGCGCAACAACGCGACCATCGCATGGTCGACGTGGGCGCGGTAATCCACGACCTCCTGCAATCCCGGACGCGTCAGCAGGCCACGCTGCGGCCGTGCGTGCATCGGGCCGACGGTCTGGTAATACGAATTGAAAAGATAATCCCAGCCCTCGTGAAAGCGCCGATACGCCGGATCGGAATGCGCGAGCAGGAAGTGCTCGAAGAACCAGGTGGTGTGCGCGAGGTGCCATTTCGCGGGACTGGCGTCCGGCATGGATTGCGCGACGGTGTCTTCCGGAGCGAGCGTCGCACACAAGGCCAACGTGGCATCGCGCACGCGCCGGTATTCCGTCTCCAGGGCGTGGGATGCGGGCGCATCGTCGGCCGGGCGGAGTCGTGCGGACATGTCGGATGTTCCCTCGATGCGACGCATTGCCTGTACCCTACAAAGAGGCACCTTAATTGAAACCGTCCGCCCGTTCAGTCAGCGTGACGATGATCGGACGCAACGCCGGGCCGAAGATGACGCCGTCCATTGCCATCGGCCGCCGTGACATTGCTCCGCAACCGCTGTATTGCGCGTCGGCGCTGCCGCGCAACGTTCGGCGATTTCCATCCGCCGGACGTCGAGGATTTGGAATCGCGCCACGCCAGCGACCACGCCTTCTGCGGCTTCGAATCGGCCTCGTTCCACGCCGGGCGCCTCAACCCGAAGCGGGAGAACGGCGTGCAGCACTTCCACGAGTGCTGCGCGAGGCGTACCGCGCCGCGTGTTGAACGCGGCGCGGCGATGCGTTCACAACACCGGTGAATCGTCGCGCAGCATTTCGCGGCGAACGATCGCGATGGGTGCGAAGCCGTGCTGCATGAAGTCGTCGTGGAATTTCTCGAGATTGAAGTTCGCACCTTCCTTCTTCTCCATGTCGGTGCGCAGCTTCAGGATTTCCAGCTTGCCGAGCGTGTAATACAAGTATGTCGGGTCGGACGTGCCGCGCTTGGTTTCCACTTCACCCACCGCAGGCGACTGATAACCTTCCTTGACGAAGAAATCCCTGGCCTGGTCCAGCGTCATCTGCCCCGTGTGCAGCTTGATGCCGACGATGAAGCGCGCGTTGCGCAGCAGCGCATCCTGCAATTGCCCGAGCTTCAGCAGCAGTTGTTGGCGGCGGTCCTTCGGGAATTCGTACTGTGCCAAGCCCTCGTCCAGCATCATCTGTTCGCAATAGTGAGCCCAGCCTTCCGCGTTGGTGGCGGAACCGAGCAGCTTGCGCACGCGATCGTCCACCTTGTGCATCCACAGGAACTGGATGTAGTGGCCCGGATAGGCTTCGTGCGTTGCAATGCTGGTGATCACCGGATAGCTGAATTGCGCCATGAATTGATCGGTACGCTGCTTTGGCCAATCCTTTTCCGGCAGCGTGACGTTGAAATACGCGGTGGTCGCCTTCGTTTCATAGGGTCCGGGCGTGTCCATCGACGCGAAGGTGGTCGCGCGCATGAACGGCGGCGTCTCCTCCACCGTCGGACGCACCGTGGACGGGATCGTGATGATGCGATGGCTATCGATGAAACCAATCAGCGTGCCGAACGTTGAACGGAAGGTGCCGAGCAGCCTGTCGGGCTGCGGATGATCGGCGGCGAGTTCCGCCAGCACTTCGCGTGGCGTCTTGGTCGGGTCGAGTTCCTTCGCGACCTTCGCGAACTTGGTCTGGTTGGCCTTCATGTTGGCTTCGTCGAGCGCGATCAGTTTGTTCAGCGGCAGATCGACCATCTCGTCATATTCCAGTTTCTCGCGGAACACCTTCGCGCCGATCCGGAAATCGCCATGCGATTTCGGCAACACGTCCTCTTTCAGCCATGCCTGGTAATCGCCGAGTGCCTTGATCACGGCCTCGTTCGACGCCGCGAATTGCTTTTTCAGCGCGGTATCGCTGACCTCGGTGAAAGCCGACGGCACGTCGTGCCGGAAGAACTGGATCAGGCCCGGCAACTGCTCCAGTGCGATCTCCGTGTAGATCTTGGGCGGGTTTTTGAGATTGGCACGCGCGGCCAGCAACGCCGCCGGCATCTGCCGCTCGCGTGAGATCAGGTCGCGCAGGCGCGTTTCCGGCGGCGCGAACTTGCGCTCCATCAGCGTGAACGCGCTGGACGTGATCCCGCTGGAATAGAAATCCGGATTCTTTTCCCAAGGGCGGATCGCCTGCAACGTCAGCAACGAACTGCGGATGTTGTTCAACACCAGGTCGCGATCACCGCGAACGAACAGGCTGAGTGATGAAGGGTCCACCGCGGCGACGCGCCGTTCCCAGCCCTTGAGCGCCTTCACTTCCGACGCAATGCCCGCGCGGGAGTAATCCTCGAGCTTGCCGTCGTAGAGGTGGACGCCGTAGCTGGTCGCGGCCGAAGGATTGGTCAGCAGGTAATACGCATCGAAGTATTGATCGGCCAGGCGCGTGAACGCCCGATCGACCGTCGCCGTATCTGCAGGTGTCGTGGCGCCAGCCAGCAACGGTGCGAACACCAGGGCCCATGCCGCGACACGCCACCGCCTGCTCAATCCGCGCCCCATACCACCCTCCCCATCAGTG
>JAGWZT010000313.1 GCA_018971925.1 Lysobacteraceae bacterium
CGTGGACGAATACCGCGAAGTGGTGAAGGTGTTCACCCGCATGCTCGACAACGTGGTGGAGGTGAACGGCCTGCCGCTGGCCAAGCAGCGCGACGAGATCATGTCCAAGCGGCGCCACGGCATGGGCTTCCTGGGCCTGGGGAGCACGCTGGCGATGCTGAAGCTGCGTTACGGCTCGGACGAAGCGGTCAAGTTCACCGAGGACGTCTCGCGCGAAATGGCGCTGGCCGGCTGGGAAGTGGCGCTGGAATTGGCGCAGGAAAAGGGCCCCGCGCCGATCCTGACCAGGGACTACACCGTCACCGGCGACATGCTGCGCAAGCGCTCGGAAATGGCGCGCGACGGTTACAAGGCCGGCGACACCATTCCCGGCCGCGTGCTGCACGCGAAGTATTCGCGCTACATGCAACGCGTCGCGGAAGTGGCGCCGGAGTTGGTCGATGCGCTCGCCGCAATCGGCGCACGCTTCACCCACCACACCTCGATCGCGCCCACCGGCACGATTTCCCTGTCGCTGGCCAACAACGCGTCGAACGGCATCGAGCCGTCGTTCGCGCACAGCTATTCGCGCAACGTGATCCGGCCCGGCCGCAAGACCAAGGAAAAGGTCGAGGTGCTGAGCTACGAGCTGCTGGCCTACCGCGCCTTCATCAACGCCGATGCCAAACCCGGTTCCGACGAGCCCAGCGAAAAGCTGCCGGACTACTTCACCGCCGCCGACGACATCAGCCCGATGCAGCACGTGGACATGCAGGCCGCGGCGCAGAAGTGGGTGGATTCGTCGATCTCCAAGACCGCCAACGTGCCCACAGATTATCCGTACGAGGAGTTCAAGGACATCTACTTCCACGCCTACAAGAAAGGCCTGAAGGGCTGCACCACGTTCCGCTTCAACCCGGCTGCCTTCCAGGGTGTGCTGGTGAAGGAAGCCGACCTCGCCAACACCACCTACCGCTTCGAGCTGGAAGACGGCAGCGTGGTCGAGGTGAAGGGCAACGAGGAAGTCGAGTACGACGGCGAAACCCACACCGCCGCCAACCTCTTCGACGCCCTGAAAGAGGGCTACTACGGCAAGTTCTGATCCGAGTGATCGACAAGCTGCATTCGGAGATGCTGTTGTGAAAAGTCAGGCCATGGATGGCCGTGGTGGTGTTCCGGAACCGCGATAAATTTTCCGCGATTCCCGGCGCATTTTCGTGCCGCGATCATGGATGATCGCATAGAATCACCCCACGGCAACGCGCGTTGCCGTTCTTGAAGTGCAACCAGTGGTCCACTGTCAACGATCCATCCGGAGGAGCATCCGATGAGCAACGAAACAACGTTCCCGTGGAGCATCACCGAAGAACCCGCGGCAGCGCCTGCCGCACCGGCCCCGGCCGCTGCCAAACCGGCTGCCAGGAAACCGGCGAAGAAAAAGAAGGCCGCCAAGAAACCGGCGGCGAAGAAAGCGGCCAAGAAGACCGCGAAGAAACCCGCCAAGAAAGCTGCGAAGAAAGCCGCCAAGAAAGGCGCCCGCAAGGCGGTCAAGAAAGGTGCCCGCAAGGCTGCCAGGAAGACCACGCGCAAGGCGGTCAAGAAGGGCGCCCGCAAGGCCGTGAAGAAAGGCGGCGCCAAGAAGAAAACTGCCAGGAAGCCCGCGAAGAAGGCCGCCAAGAAAGGCGCCCGTCGCAAGAAAAAGTAATCACGTCGCACCCGAGACGCCGGCCCCAGCCGGGCCGGCGTCGTTTTTTTGAACGGGCTTTTCGAACCCGGCCCAGGAATGCACAGCATGACCACCCGCATCAACAAGAAGATCAAGGGCTACCAGGTCCTCGGCAACGAAACGAAAGCTGCGCCGGAAACACCAGCCGCCGCCACGCAGGCCGCAGCGCCCGAGGCGAGCGAGTTCAAGGTCATCCAGATGCACGAGAAGCTCGAGCGTCCGGAAATCCTGATCGGGTGTACCTACAAGATCAAATCACCGCTGTTCGAGCACGCGCTGTACGTCACCGTCAACGACATCGTGCTGAACGCCGGCACCGAGTTCGAAATGCGCCGCCCCTTCGAGATCTTCATCAACTCGAAGAACATGGACCACTTCCAGTGGATCGTGGCGCTCACCCGCATCATGAGCGCCGTGTTCCGCAAGGGCGGCGACGTCACTTTCCTCGTCGAAGAACTGAAGGCCGTGTTCGACCCGCGCGGCGGCTACTTCAAGGCCGGCGGCGTGTACATGCCCTCGATCGTGGCCGAACTCGGCAACATCATCGAGACGCACCTGACGATGATCGGTCTGCTCAAGGGTGCCGAACTCTCCGAGGCGCAGAAGCAGCTTATCGCCGAAAAGCGCGCCGCCTACGAGCGCAAGGGCGCAAAAAAAAACTCTGAAATAAGCACCGCCGGCGAAATGGGCGGCGCGATGGTCGGTGAAGAAGCCGAAAACTACGCGGCGCCCCAATCCTCGTCATCCCGGCGCAGGCCGGGATCCACGGAATCCGGCGAAGCAGCCGAAGCATCCAGCGACGCCGGCGCCTTCCCGCCCGGCGCGATGATGTGCGGCAAGTGCAACACCCAGGCACTGGTGCTGCTCGACGGCTGCCAGACGTGTCTGAACTGTGGTTATTCCAAGTGTGGTTGAACTGAGACGCATCAGGTGCAAGGGGGCATTACTCCAAGCAACATCGTTGGGGCTGCATTGCTTATGCAGCTCTCAATTTTTATTATCGTTTCTGTCGCACTAGCGATTTTGCCTGAAATCGTAAGAAGCTACTCTGTCCTTCGCGGCGATGAATACACCCGTGTTAGGACTCAGAAGATCTACTGGATCGTTCTCGCGTTATTCTTAATCACACTTGTACTACTTCTGTTCTCCGATGCGTTTGCTGCCATTTGGGGCCCCATGTACAGAATCGACGGTAAGGCGCTCCTTACGTGGTCTACGTCCCTGATGTTTGTCTTTTTGGTCGATTATCTGCTGCTAGGCGCGCTTTGCTACTTCACTGGCCTGTCTGGAAGCCCTTTCATAACAATCATCATAGCGTTACCTGCTTTGGCGATTTTCCTCCGTGAATCGATCGGCAGAGTGTGTTGGTACGCAGTAATTTCGGCCTCGATTTGTATGGTATTTACATATTTAAATGACAAGCCTTCCGGTCGTGAGATGAATATTCGGTGGAAGACA
>JAGWZT010000314.1 GCA_018971925.1 Lysobacteraceae bacterium
CCGAAAATCACCAGCACGATCACGAGCAGCAGCAGCCAATGCCAGATACTGTCAAAACCCATAAGGACCTCGTGCGGAATCGTGCGGGCGGCCACGGATGTGGGACGCCGCTTTCCGCCATGTCCAAGTGTAACGCAGCATGGCCTTGGGCCGTTGTCACGCAAGGCCAGCGCCGAATGCCGCCGCGGGGGCGCTGTGGCAGACTGTCGCGGTCGCGATTGCTGGCCAGGCCATGCCCCGATACATCGGTTTCGATACCGGCGCTGAACGGCGGGAAGGCGCGTGCGCGGCCGTGCTGCTGGTGAACCTGGGCACGCCGGCGGCGCCGACCACCGACGCGGTGGGCGAATACCTTGCGGAATTCCTGTCCGACCCGCGCGTGGTCGAACTGCCGCGCTGGCTGTGGTGGCCGGTGCTGCACGGCTACATCCTGCGCACCCGGCCGCGCCGGTCCGCCGAAGCGTATGCAAAAGTGTGGCGCGACGACGGCTCGCCGCTGCTGGTTTTCAGTGAACGTCTCGCCGAGGCCGTGCGTGCCCAGATCGAGCGGCAAACCTCGGGCAAGGTCGCGGTTGCGCTGGCGATGACTTACGGCGAACCCACCGTCGATGCCACCCTCGAAGCGCTGATGGCGAAAGGCGTGCGGCGCATCCTGGTGCTCCCGCTGTTTCCGCAATATTCCGCCACTTCAACCGGTGCGGCGCTGGATGCCGTCGCGCGTGCGACGCAGAGACTGCGTTGGCCGCCCGAGCTGCGCACCGTCGGCGATTACCACGCTGATGCCGGTTATCTCGCCGCGCTCGCCGCCAGCGTGCAGGCGCACTGGGCGCAACATGGCCGCGGCCGGAAACTGCTGCTGAGCTATCACGGCATTCCAGAAAAATACGCGGCCGCGGGTGATCCCTACCCCGATCAGTGCCACGAAACCGCGCGCCGCCTCGGCGATGCACTGGGCATGGTCGACGACGACCTGCTGGTGACATTCCAGTCCCGGCTCGGCCGCCAGCCCTGGTTGCGCCCCTACACCGGCGAAACCATCGAACAGCTCGCGCGACAGGACGTCGAAACCCTGGATGTGCTGTGCCCCGGCTTCGCCGTGGACTGCCTGGAAACGCTGGAAGAAGTCGCGCTGCGCTACCGCACGACCTTCCTCACCAACGGCGGCAAACAGTTTCGCTACATCCCTGCATTGAACGCGGGCTCCGCCCACGCGACCGCGCTCGCCGCGATCGCGATGCGGCAGTTGGCGGGGTGGATATAGCGCCGCGCTGCAAACATGCGACGAACTATTCGCGAGACAAAGCTCCAAACACCGCACCGCACTCGCGATCCAGCTTGAACGCGAACAGGTCGTCGCCACGCGTGCGCCCACGATTGACCGCGACGACCTCGATGCTTCGCGCGACCGCCGCGCGCACCAGGCGGAAACTCGACCACACCATCAGCGATGAGCCGGCCACCAGCACACCATCGGCCGATTCCGCCGCAGCCAATGCCGCCGCCGTGGTTTCGCGCGGCACCGATTCGCCGTAGAACACCACGTCCGGTTTCAGCATGCCGCCGCAGATTTCGCACACGGGCACGTTGAACCTGCCGAAGTCGGTGCCTTCGAGGTCGGCATCGCCATCCGGCGCGATGCGCGCGGGCGACACATCCCAATCCGGGTTCGCGTCGCGCAGGCGCACCTGGAATTCACCGCGATCGAAGCGGTGGTTGAGGGCGAGGCAGCGCACCACGTCCAGCCGGCCATGCAGGTCGATCACGTTGCGGCTGCCCGCGCGCTGATGCAGGCGGTCGACGTTCTGGGTGACGATCCGCGCGATGCGCCCCGTCGATTCCAGGCGTGCGAGCGCAACATGCGCCGCACTCGGCCGCGCCGCCGCGAACATCGGCCAGCCCGCGAAACTGCGCGCCCAATAACGCCGCCGCACCGCATCGCTTTCCACGAAATCGCGGTACTGCACCGGTGGCGAGCGCTTCCAGTTGCCGTCGCCGTCGCGGTAATCGGGAATGCCGGATTCGGTGCTGACGCCTGCGCCGGTGATCACGGTTACATGCGAGCGCTCGGCCAGCCACGCGGCGAGTCGTTCGACATCGGCCGCGGAACCCGCCATTGCCGACGTCACATCCCCGCGGTCGTTCGCGCTCGCATGCGTCATGACATCAATGTACCGCGTCCACCGTGATCCGAATGCCGCGCGTTGCAGGACCCTGCCCTAGGTGCGCTTCCGTGTTTTGGTACGCCACGGCATATGCGGCCGCACGAAAACCCACAATGCGATCACGTACACGAACACCGCGAGGTATGCGGCCGCGAATACCCACAGCGGCAATGGCCAATAGATCAGCCGGTTGATCCAGCCTGCGATCAACGGCTGCACGTGCGATGTGCCGGAAACATCGGCCTGCCAGGTCGTCAAAAAACATGCGCGCCCCAACAGCGCCTGCGCCGCAACGGCGGCAAGGCTCAGCAAGTGTGCCAGGCGAAACCGGAATTCGCGTACCCAGTGCCAACGGCGCCACGCGCCGATAGGCACCAACACGCAGCCCACGACGTTGAACGCGATGATCGCGAGGTGCAACGCGAGCACGGATACCGCCGTCATGTGCGCGCACCTCGCCCATCAAACCATCGTCACGAACTCTTCCGCCGAGGTCGGATGGATCGCGACCGTCTTCAGGAAATCTGCATATCTCGCGCGCATCTTCACCGCGACCGCAAAGCCTTGCAGCATTTCGTCCATCCCGAGGCCAATGCCGTGCAATCCCACCACGCGCTCGTCGTCGCCCGCACACACCAGCTTCATCATGGTCTTGTCGTCACGCCCGGCCAGCGACCACAACATCGGCGAGAAACGCGCCTTACGCACCTTCACCGCATCGCCGTACCGCTCGCGCGCCTCGGCTTCCGAAAGACCGACGCTGCCGATCGGCGGATGCGAAAACACCACGCTCGGAATGCACGAGTAGTCGAGGTGCGCATCGGGCCTGCCGTTGAACAGGCGATCGGCCAGTTGCCGCCCCGCCGCGATCGCAACCGGCGTCAACTGGCGCTTGCCGTTCACGTCGCCCAACGCGCAAACGCCCTTGGCCGACGTGTTTTCAAACTCGTCGGTGACGATTTCATTGGCCGAGTTCACCGCGACGCCGGCCGCATCCA
>JAGWZT010000315.1 GCA_018971925.1 Lysobacteraceae bacterium
GGGTTGCAGCTCGGCTTGCGTGGCGTCGAGGTAGGCCAACATCGCGCGGGTTACGTCGCGTTCGGAATCTCGCTGATGATCGGGCTGCAGGCGCTGGTCTCGGTGGGCGTGAACCTGGGTGTGTTGCCGACCAAAGGGCTGACGCTGCCGCTGATCAGTTCCGGCGGTTCCAGCACGCTGATGACCTGCGTGATGCTGGGCGTGCTGGTGCGCGCGGGTTATGAAATCCATCGCGCCGAGGATGCGCGGCGGATGGCCACGCGGCGGCCGGCCGGTTCCGCGGCATCCAGCGTCGCGACAGATCGCGCATCCGCCGAGTTGCCGCTGGCGGCGCGCACGCGCATCGAGCCGACGCTCGAAAAGGTGCACGCATGAGCGGCGTGCAGGCACCCGTGCTGATCATGGCCGGTGGCACCGGCGGCCATATTTTTCCGGGCCTCGCGGTCGCCGCGGCGCTGCGCGCGCGCGACGTGCCGGTGTTGTGGCTGGGCGCCGAGGGCGGCATGGAAAACCGCATCGTGCCGGAGCATCGCGTCGATCTGCGGACGCTGCCGGTGAAAGGCCTGCGCGGCAAGGGTCTGGCACAACGCATCGCGGCGCCGTGGATGCTGGTGCGCGCACTGTTCGGTGCCTGGCGAATCCTGCGCGAGGCGAATCCCCGCAGCGTGTTGTCGATGGGCGGCTACGTGGCCGGCCCGGGCGGCATCGCCGCGTGGCTGCAACGGCGCCCGTTGCTGGTGCATGAGCAGAACCGCATCACCGGGTTCACCAATCGCGTGCTTGCGCGAGTCGCGCGCAAGGTCATGGCCGGTTTCCCCGATGCATTTCCGTCGGCGGTGCACGCCGAATGGACGGGTAATCCGGTGCGTGGCGACATCGCGGCGTTGCCGCCGCCCGCGGTGCGCTTCGCGAATCGCATTGGCGCACCGCGTCTGCTGGTGCTGGGCGGCAGCCTCGGTGCGCGCACCTTGAACCTGGGATTGCCGAATGCGTTGTCGCGCATTCCTGCCGAGCGTCGTCCGCAGGTGCGCCATCAATGCGGCTCCGCGCATGTCGAGGCGACGCGCGCCGCCTATGAACGCGTGGACGTGCAAGCGGGCATCGAGCCGTTCATCACCGACATGGCCGCGGCGTATGCATGGGCCGACTTCGTGATCTGCCGCGCGGGCGCGCTGACGTTGGCGGAACTCGCCGCGGCCGGCCTGGGTTCGATATTGATGCCGTTCCCGCACGCCGTGGACGACCACCAGACGAAAAACGCGGAAGGCTTCGTTGCCGCCGGCGCGGCGGAATTGGTGCAGGATCGCGACTTCGATGCGTCGCGTTTTGCCGGAATGCTGGAGCGCTTGCTGCGCGATGCGGGCAAGCGCCTCGCGATGGCGAATGCTGCGCGCACGCTGGCGAAACCCGATGCTGCGGATGTAATCGCGCAGCGTTGCCTGGAGGTGGCCGCATGACGCCGCATCGCCTCCCGCCGCACGGCGACATCATGCAGGGCTTCCGCCGCGTGCACTTCATCGGCATCGGCGGCGCCGGCATGAGCGGCATCGCGGAGGTGCTGCACACGCTCGGCTACGACGTGTCGGGTTCCGACCGCACCGCATCGCCGGTCACCGAACGGCTGGTGAAGATGGGTGTGGACGTCGCGATCGGCCACGCCGCGGAACACGTCGCCAACGTCGATGCGGTGGTGGTTTCCAGCGCCATCAAGGCGGACAACCCCGAGCTCGTGGCCGCCGAGGCGCGTCGCATCCCGGTGGTGCCCCGCGCGGAAATGCTGGGCGAGCTGATGCGCTTCCGGCGCGGCATCGCGGTGGCCGGATCGCACGGCAAGACCACCACCACCAGCCTCACCGCCAGCGTGCTGGCCGAGGCCGGTTACGACCCGACGTTCGTGATCGGCGGGCAGCTGCTTTCGGCGGGTGCCAACGCGCGGCTCGGTGCCGGCGCGTACCTCGTCGCCGAAGCCGACGAATCCGACGGCTCGTTCCTGAAGCTGTCGCCGGTGATCGCGGTGGTCACCAACATCGACGCCGATCATCTGGATCATTACCACGGCGACTTCGCGGAGTTGAAGCAGGCTTTCGCGGATTTCCTGCATCGCCTCCCGTTCTACGGATTGGCCGTGCTGTGCGTGGACAATCCCGAAGTCGCCGAACTGGCGCAAAGCACCGCGCGTTCGACGCTGACCTACGCGATCGATCGCGCGGCCGACGTGCGCGGCGCCAACCTGCGCGCCGAGGGTGCGCGTACACATTTCGACCTGTTGCTGCCGGGCCAACCGACGCTGCCGATCACGCTGAACCTGCCGGGCCGCCACAACGTGTTGAACGCGCTGGCCGCGGCCACGATCGGCTGGCACCTGGGCGTCGAGCCGTACGCGATTGCGCGCGCGCTGGAACGGTTCCAGGGTGTCGGCCGGCGCTTCCACATCAACGGCGAGCTGCCGATCGACACCGGCAAGGTGTTGCTGGTCGACGACTACGGCCACCATCCGCGCGAACTCGCCGCGGTGATGCAGGCGGCGCGCGAGGGCTGGCCCGGGCGGCGGCTGGTGATCGCGTTCCAGCCACACCGCTACACCCGCACACGCGACCTGCTGGACGACTTCGCGGGCGTGCTGTGCGAAGCCGATGCGCTGGTGTTGACCGACGTGTATCCCGCGGGCGAAGCGCCGATCGCCGGCGCCGATGGACGTTCGCTGGCGCGCGCCGTGCGCGCGCGCGGCAAGGTCGACCCGGTGTTCATCGAGCATCCGCGCGAACTCGACGAAACGCTGCCCGCGCTGCTGCGCGACGGTGACCTGGTGTTGCTGCTCGGCGCGGGCGACATCGGCGCGGTCGCGGCGGAATTGGCGCAACGCGGGCGACTCAAAGCGGAGGATGCGGCATGACCGTCCATTCCGCCGTGCGCCGCGTCACCGACGCCCGCGACTTCGGCCGCGTCGCCGTGGTGATGGGCGGCAGTTCGTCCGAACGCGAGGTGTCGCTGGATTCCGGACGCGGCGTGCTGGCGGCGCTGAAGGGTCGCGGCGTGGACGCGCACGCGATCGACGGCATTCCGGCGCTGCTGGACGCGGTGCGCGCGGGCCATTTCGCGCGTGTGTTCAACATCCTGCACGGCCAGCACGGCGGCGGCGAGGATGG
>JAGWZT010000316.1 GCA_018971925.1 Lysobacteraceae bacterium
TTCGTCATTCCGGGGCGGCCCGCAGGCCAGAACCCGGAATCGGGTTCGGCGCCAAAAGCCAGGCGCAACCGATTCCGGGTTCCGCCCGCGATGGAGCTGCGGTCGGCCCCGGAATGACGAAAGACGGGCATGGCGGTGGAGGAGCTCAAGCATGCGACTCGCTGGAAGGTGCGGCCTCGGATATTTCCGTCGCCTTGCCCAACCATTCCCCGGCGAATCCCGCGCGCTGCAGGCCCAGTTTGATCGGCGCGCACTCGCGCATCTGGTTCCACACCGTGCGCGTGCGGTAGTTCTCGATCATCAACACGATGGGGCCCTGGTTGAGCGCGAAATGCCAGGGTGACACCCATGCCACCGTGTCGCCGTCGCTGAGTTGATGACGATGCGCGCCGCTGGTGTGTTCGCCGGGCCACGACAAATTGAAGGAGGCATGGAAGCCGTAGCCCTGCGGGCTGTGGCCGATCATGTTTTCCAGATGGCGGATCTCGTCCAGCACGATTTCCGGCGCGAACGGCAGCGAGGCGATCGCGGCCCACGGCGAGATGGTGCCGTCGTCGGGTCCGAACGGCGCGCCGCGCGCGATGTAGTCGTAGAACTGCTGGTCGTGACCGTGGAATTTTTCCACCGCGTCGGCGGGTCCGTCGCTGGCGGTGAAGCCCCAGCAGTTCTTTTCGTAGCCCGTGAACTTGTGCGGATTGCGCATCGCGTATTGGCGGTGCACGTGCGTCATTTCGCGGCTGTTTTCGAAATAATCGGTTTTCCTTTCCGCCATCACGCGATCCTGCAAGCCTTTCAGGTCCAGCCAGATGTGCGAGAACTGGTGGATGAACAGCGGCCCCGCGTACAGCACGTCGCGGCCGTAGATGCGCCGCCAGTCGAACGCGGATGTCCACGCGGCATAGGCGGCTGGGGTGACGGAAAACTCGGGTGCGGCCAGCGCCAGCACGTACAGGATCATCGCTTCGTTGTAGCCCAGCCAGCGGCAGGGCTGGAAGCCCTCCTCGGGTGTCCAGCCCATCGACAGCGCGTCGCCGCCATTCTGCGCCCAGCGCCAATCCACCCGCGCGTAGATCGACTGCGCGCGCTCCCGCACTTCGCGTTCGCCGGCGCCGTCGCCCGCGAAGTACTGCGCGGCGTGCAGCATGCCGGACAACAGCAGCGCGGTATCGATGGTGGAAAGTTCGCAATTCCACGCACGCGTGCCGGTATCGGCTTTCAGGAAGTGATAGAAGAATCCCTTGTAGCCGACGCCGTCTTTTGCGCCCGACTGGTCTGCCTCGTCGAAGAAGCGCAGCGCAGCCAGCGTGAGCGCAAGCGCATCGTGATACAACATCCAGCCGCGTTCGATCGCGACCGGGTAACACGACAAGGCAAACCCGACCGCGGCGATGCTGGCGGGCTGGCCGGGCTGGGTCGAATCGAGTACCAGTCCGGTCTTCGGATGGGTGTGGCGATCGAAGAAGCGGAACGCCTTGCGCTGGAGGTCATCCAGCATGACATCGTCGTCGTCGGCCATGCGCGCGGTGGCGCGTCGTCCCGTGACCATGTCGCGTCTCCTAGGCCAACTCCACGCGCACGGCGGCGATGCCATGCGCCAACAGGTTGAGCTGGATGTCGAAGCCGCCGTCACGCGCGCTGATCGCGACCGGTTCGGCCTTCAATCGCGAAGCGTCGTCCAGTTCGGCCACCTGCCTGGCGTCGAGGTAATCGGGCGAACCCATGTCCACCCAGGCCTGGCGGCTGTTGCAGTGGTCGTCGTCGATCCGTTGCACGCTGGCCGTTTTCGGCTTGCGCGCGCTTTGCACATGCCACGTCACCGCCTCGGCGGCGATGGCGTGGCGCGGAAACGCGTGGTTTCCCAGCAGCAAATCCACGTGCGTGTCGTCGGCACGCACGGCCCATGCATCGACGGTTGGGTGGGCGCCATCCACCGGCAGACGCTCGTTGCCGAGGTCATGCAGCAATTGCATCGCGCGATAGGTCGGCTTGGCGATGCCGTGGATGGTCTGCAGGCCGAAGCTGCCGTGGAACGGGACCGACGAGAAATAGTTTTCCTCGAAGATGTCGCTGAAAGTCCACCAGCTGTAGCAGTGCACGAGTTCGGCAACGTCCAGCATGTTCTTGAACAGGAACGCGGCGGCGTAGGGCTGGTCGTGGAAATCAAAGAACGGGTTGGATGACGAGTTCCATTCCGTGTAGCAAAGTTTCCTGTCGCCGACCGTCTGGCGCATCTTGCGCACCCGCTGGATCAGCACGTCGCGCGGAGCGTCGGAAAGTTGCGTTTCGGTGTCGTCGCCGGGCTTCCCCAGCGCGTCGGTGGGGTAGTGATGCGTGGATACGAAATCCACCGGCAATTTGTTGGCCGCGCAGAATTCCAGGAACTCCGGTACCCACGCGTCGTCCGCGGTGGCCGGGCCGCCCACGCGGATTTGCGCATCGATGTCCTTGATCGCGTTGGCGGTGTATTGATAAAGCTTGAAATAGTCGGCCTGCTTGCCCTTCCAGAACGCGTCGAGGTTGGGTTCGTTCCACACCTCGAAATACCACGAACGCACTTCGTCGATGCCGTAGCGGTCGGACCAGTGCTTCACCAGCCGCATGATCAGGTCGGCCCACTTGGCGTAATCGCGCGGCGGCGTGACGTTGGCCTTGTAGAAGAACACGATGTCGCCGCCGGTCTGCAGCGCGGTCGGCATGAACGACAACTCCACGAACGGCTTCATCCCGATCGAGACCAGGAAATCGAAGATCTGGTCGGCATTGAAGAACGAATACACGTCCTTGTCGCACTCGATCAGGTAGGTGCACAGCTCGTCGTTGAGCAGGCCGTGGAAACGCACGTGGCGCACGCCGAGTTCGGCGCGGGTCTTGCGCATCTGCGCCTGCCAGTCCGCGCGCAGCGCAAGCGCGGCGCGGCCGCTGCCGACGGTATGGCTCCAGACGTGGGCCAGTTCGCTGCCGGCGGCATCGAGGTTGCACGTGAACGTCGTGGTCATGCATCACTCCTTTAGTGAAATGTTGAGAAAGTGCTGTCCTGCACTTTCTCAACACGCCGGGTCCGGTACATGCCCGGACTCGGCTTCGTCGGATCAAGCGTGGAGTGCTTGATCCGCGGCAGGCCATCCGTGGCCTGCGCTGACAGGGTG
>JAGWZT010000013.1 GCA_018971925.1 Lysobacteraceae bacterium
CCGCGATCGCGGGCGCGGCGGCGGGCGCGGCCGCGATCGGCGCCCTGCGCCGCACGACACCAGTACGTCCGGTCGTAGCACCTCGCGCCGGCGAACCGTCCGTCCCCCGCGCAGGTTCGACCGAACCGTTCAAGAACACGGTGCACCCGATCCAGGCACCCATGAATCCGGTGCGCAATGCTGCGCAGCGTCCCAACGAGCTGCCGTCCGCACGCTTCGCACACCCGGGCGAACCCGCAACGCTGCCGCGCGCACCGGTGATCCGCCCCGCAGGCGAGCCGCAGCGGAATGCACCCGCTTCGGGCCGGCTGCCCGTAGTGCAGCCGGTCGAACGCGCGCCCCAGCAGGTCGACAACCGTGCTGTGCAGCAGCAGCGACAAGCAGAGGCCGGGGTGCAGCAACGCGCACGCGAGCAGCAGGCACAACAGCAACGCCAGGCGCAAATGCAGGAACAGCAGGTCCAGCAGCAACGTGCCGCGCAAATGCAGCAGCAACGCCAGGCACAAATGCAAGCGCAACAGCGCGCCCGCGATCAACAGGCGCAGCAGCAACGCGAAGCACAGATGCGGGAGCAGCAGGCCCAGCAGCAACGTGCCGTACAAATGCAGCAGCAACAACGCGAGATGCAGATGCAGCAGCAACGTCAAGCGCAAATGCAGGAACAACAGGTCCAGCAGCAACGTGCCGTACAAATGCAGCAGCAACAACGCGAGATGCAGATGCAGCGCCAACAACAGGCGCAACAGCGCGAAGTGCAGCGTGCACCGCAACCCCGTGGCAGGCCCGCGCCCGAGGGCCGCGAACCGCCGCAGAGGAAACACCCACCCGAGAGCAGTGGCAACTGATTTTTGCGATCGCCCATGATCGCTGCGCATGGAACGAACACATACGCGAATCCGATGCCAGCTTCGGGAGACATCGGAACGGCCTTCCGTGGCCTGACTTTCCACAACAGCCGCTTCAAACTGGCGTCTGATCAGACCACCGCGGGGCGTTACACTTCGTGCATGCAAATCTTCCTCAATGGTCAGGCGCACCAATGCGCGACGGCGATCACGGTCGCCGGCCTGCTTGTGGCAACCGGGCACGGCGAACGCCGCGTCGCGGTGGAAGTGAATCGGGAAATCGTGCCGCGCAGCCTGCACTCCCAACACACGCTGCACGAGGGCGACCGCGTCGAGATCGTGCAGGCGATTGGGGGAGGGTGAGAAGCAGCGTTTACGCAATGCCAGTGGCATTGGGTGCTGTTTCGAACGCCCGAGGCAGGACGCCGAGGGCCGGGTTGCTTTGCGAGGCCCGGATGGCCGAGCTTAGCAACAGCGTCCGCTCGCGCAGCGAGCGCTGACCATGTACCTGAAACATCGCGAACGCCCGAGGCAGGATGCCGAGGGCCGGGCTGCTGGCGAGGCCATGACGGCCGAGCCTCGCAACAGCGCGCGCGGCGCAACGCATTACAATCGTGCTTTGATTTTCAATGCACGCACTCCATGAACGCCCTGCCGCAAACCCTTTCTCCCGACGTTCCCGATCCGCTGGTGATTGCGGGTCGCGCTTATCGCTCGCGCCTGCTGACCGGTACCGGAAAGTACAAGGATCTCGACGAGACCCGCCACGCGACCGAGGCTGCGGGCTCGGAAATCGTCACGTTCGCGGTGCGGCGCATGAACCTCGGGCAAAACCCCGGCGAGCCGAACCTGCTCGATGCCTTGCCGCCCGAGCGCTACACCCTGCTGCCCAATACCGCGGGTTGCCACACCGTCGACGAATGCCTGCGCACCTGCCGCCTCGCGCGCGAGCTGCTGGACGGCCATTCGCTGGTCAAGCTGGAAACGATCGGTGACCAGAAGACCTTGTTCCCGGACATCATCGAAACCCTCGCCACCGCCGAAGTGCTTGTGAAGGATGGCTTCGACGTGATGGTTTACGCGACCGACGATCCGCTGCTGGCACGCCGTTTCGAGGAGATGGGCTGCGCCGCCGTGATGCCGCTCGCAGCGCCTATCGGTTCGGGGCTCGGCATCCAGAACCGCTACACCATCATGGAAATCGTCGAGAACGCGAAGATTCCCGTGATCGTCGATGCAGGCGTGGGTACAGCATCCGACGCAGCGCTGGCGATGGAACTCGGCTGCGACGGCGTGTTGATGAATACCGCGATCGCGCACGCGAAGCACCCGGTTCTGATGGCGCATGCGATGAAGTGCGCGATCGAAGCCGGCCGCGCCGCGTTCCGCGCGGGACGCATTCCGCGCAAGCGCTACGCGTCGGCATCCAGCCCCGTCGATGGAATGATTGCTTGAGCACCGGTTCGCACGACGCCGGCCGTCCCGAACATCCTCGTGCGATCCGCAGCTTCGTACTGCGTGAGGGACGAATAACCCACGCGCAGCAGCGCGCGTTCGCGGAACACTGGGCACGCTTCGGGATCGATTACACCGCCCAGCCGCGCGATCTCGATGCGCTGTTCGGCCGTGCCGCGCCACGCGTGCTGGAGGTCGGCTTCGGCAATGGCGAGGCGCTGGCGTGGGCGGCCGAACACGATCCCGCACGCGATTACCTCGGCATCGAGGTACATCGTCCCGGCGCCGGCCGCCTGATGAATGCATTGGCCGCGCGCGATGCGCGCAACGTGCGCCTTTGGAACCACGATGCGGTGGACGTGCTGCGCAACGAAATCGCAGAGGCCGCCCTCGACGAAGTGCGCATCTGGTTCCCGGATCCATGGCCCAAGAAGCGCCATCACAAGCGGCGGCTGATCCAGCCGCCATTCGTCGAACTGCTGGCTGCACGCGTGAAACCGGACGGCCTGTTGCACCTCGCCACCGACTGGCCCGAGTATGCTTTGCACATGCGGGAGGTGCTGGCCGCGCAAGCAGGCTGGCGATTGCGCGTGGGGGAAAGTGGTGAAGCGAAACGGCCTGCGTGGCGTATCGAAACGCGTTTCGAACGGCGCGGACTCGACCTCGGCCATCCGGTTACCGATCTGTTGTATGACCGTGTGCGACCATCGGAAACCTCAGCCTGACCTGCTGCGCTCCGCGACTCGCGCGCCAGCGGTGCTCGCAATGCCCACGTACTGTCGTGTACGCTCCGCTTGCTGCGCTCCGGTGTCACGCAATTCGCCTTCACCCGCGACGGTCATCCAGAGGTTTCGCCCGCTGCTTTGCCAACTACCTTGAGCTGAAGGATTCGCGCGCCGATGGAGCTGACCCTCACCCCCGACATGATGCTGGTGCTCGGGCTGGTCGGCTTCACCGTGATCATGCTGATCCTGGAATGGGTGCGCGCCGACATCGTCGCGTTGCTGGTGCTGGTGGTGATCGGCATCACCGGGCTGATGCCGGTGCAGCAATTGTTCGACGGCTTCGCCTCGAACGCCGTCCTGTCCCTGATGGGCATCATGATCATGGGCGCGGGACTCGACCGCACCGGGGTGCTCAACAAGGCCGCGTCGTTCATTCTGCGTCTGGCCGGCGGCGTGGAAAGCCGCGTGTCGTTGCTGCTCAACGCAACCGTGGGCGGCCTGTCGTCGATCATCCAGAGTCAGGCGCTGGCGGCGCTGTTCCTGCCGGTCGCCAGCCGCATTTCCGCGCGCACCGGCGTGCCATTGAAACGCCTCCTCCTGCCGATGGCGTTCTGCATTCTCGCCGGCACCAGCATGACGCTGATCTCGAACTCGCCGCTGATCCTGCTGAACGACCTGATCGCCAGCGCGGATCGCAACCTGCCACCCGGTGCGCAGACGATCGAACCGTTTTCACTTTTCTCGATCACGCCAATCGGCATTCCGCTGCTGCTGGTCGGCATCGGCTACTTCGCCCTGCTCACCCGCCGCCTGATGCCGGATGACGACGACAAGCCCAAGGTCACACCGGGGCGCACCGAGAGCTACTTCGCCGATACCTACGGGATCGATGGCGAGGTGCTGGAGCTTACCGTCACCGCCGACAGCCCGCTGGTGGGCATGAGCATCGGCGAGGCCGAAACGCTGGAGAAGGCGCCGCTGATCCTGGCGGTCAAGAACGGCAACGAGGCGCGCCTAGCCCCGCCGTCCGACCAGATGATCTGGGTCGGTACCGTGCTGGGCGTGCTCGGTGCACGCAGCGACGTCACCGCGTTCGCGCAGGCGCTGCAGTGCCGTGTCGGCAACCGCATCCAGGCGCTGGCCGACATGTTCAACCCCACGCGCGCCGGCATTTCCGAGGTGGTGATTCCGCCCAGCTCGAAATTCGTCAAGCATCAGATCGGCGAATTGCGCCTGCGCAAGCGCTACGGCATCTCGGTGCTGGCGGTGAACCGCGGCGACGAAGTCGTGCGCGGCGAGGACGTGCGCAAGATGACCTTGCGCGCGGGCGATTCGCTGGTGCTGCACAGTTATTGGCGCGACCTCGCACTGGCCGCGGAGAGCCGCGACCTGGTGCCGGTTACCGATATTCCGAGCGAAGAACAGCGTCCCGGCAAGGTTCGATACGCGCTGGTGTTTTTCGCGCTGGCGATGGGTCTCGGGCTGTTCACCGATCTGCGGCTTTCCGTTGCAATGATGACGGGCGCCGTCGGCATGCTGTTGGCCGGCGTGCTCAACATGGACGAGGCCTACGGCACGATCCAGTGGAAAACCATCTTCGTGATGGCGTGCCTGATTCCGCTCGGCGCGTCCATGGATTCAACCGGCACCGCGGCATGGATGGCGCAGGAAATCATGCGCTATCTGGGCTGGCTGCCGCAGTGGACGATCCAGGCCTTCATCGCGATCCTGGCACTGCTGTTCTCGCAGATCATCTCGCACGTCGGCACCGCCGTGATGATGGTGCCGATGGCTATCAACATCGCGCTGGCCTCCGGCGGCAATCCTGCGGTATACGCACTGATCGTGGCGTTGTCCGTTTCCAACACGTTCCTGATTCCCGGCGCGAGCCCTACCCTGCTGATCGTGGCCGGACCCGGCGGTTACAAGCCGCGCGATTTCGTGCGCGTGGGCCTGCCGCTGACGGTGGTGATGCTGGTCGTCACGCTGGTGATGGTGAACGTGGTGTTCAACAGATAATCATGCGATCGTCCACGATCGCCGCTCCACGACTCATAGAACCAGTTGAAACGATTCGATGGTTGGCAATACCAGAACGGGCTTCCTGCCCTGACTTTTCTCGAAAGCTTACGATCATCCCTGATCGCGCTTCAGGGGCGATCAAGGCCGGATCATTTCCATGTGTTGGCGTGGGGTCCAACCTTGCCGTGCCGCTGCGGCCGGATGACGCAGAAGCGCTGGCCGGTCGGCGCTTCCATTACCACCCACGTCTTGATCGCCGCCACGCGTTTTGCGCCGAGCGCCTCCAGCCTGTGCACCTCGGCTTCGATGTCGTCACTCTCGATATCAAGGTGCACGCGACTTTCGTGATCGACCTTCTGCACCTCGATCACGGGTTCGTCGTCGTGGGTTTCAAGCGGCAGGTAGTTGTCGCCCGCCGCACCGTCGACGCGCTTCTTCAATGGCCTGCCCAATGCGGCCGACCAGAACCGCGCGGCTTCGGCAAGGTCGTCGGTCTTGCAATCGATGATGAGGCTGCACAGGCGGCTATGGTGCATGGCGTGCCCCGTCTGACGTCACGCCCGACCGCGCGCGCGGTCCACGCTCCACGGCCCCGGCCCGGCCGCGGACAGGTACAGGAACACGAAGCAGAACAGCACCGCGCCGTCGCCGCCATTGAGGTAAGGAAACACGTGGTTGACCGGGAAATGCACCATGAAATACGCCAACGCCATTTCACCCGAAAGGATGAATGCGATCGGACGCGAGAACAGGCCGATCAACAACAGGAAGCCACCGCCGAATTCCAGGATACCGGCGAGCCCAGGCGCCAGCGTGAACAGCTTCGCCGACGAGATCAGCGTGAACGGCCCCCCGGGAAGGTGGAACAGTTTGTCCGCGCCATGGCACATGAACAGGAACGCGGCGACAATGCGCAGGATGCTGAGGAAATACGGTGACGCCTTGGTCCACGAATTGCTGCCGGCCATGCTGGTCTCCGATGAACATTGGATGTGGCGCGGGGCCGCCCGCACATTGCCGACCGGCCCGGCGTGCGAACCATACACCAAACCGGAAGGGGCGGCCTGTGGGGTTGCGGCCGATCAACCTGCGCAGAGCGCCTGCACGGCCCCCACGTCCTTCGGCAGGTCCGCCGTCAGCACTTCGTTGCCGCGCGCGCCAACAGCCACGTCGTCTTCGATCCGCACGCCGATGCCGCGCCACTTCGACGGCACGCTCATGTCATCCGGCGGAATGTAGATGCCGGGCTCGACCGTCACCACCATGCCGGGTTCCAGCACGCGCGGCTCGTCATCGACGCGGTAATCCCCGACATCGTGCACGTCAAGGCCGATCCAATGGCCGGTCTTGTGCGGAAAGAAGCGTTTGTATTCGCCGGATTTCAATGCCGTGCGTGCACCGCCGCGCAGCAGCTTGAGTGCACACAGCCCCCGGACGATCACCCGCACAGCGGCATCGTGCGCGGCGTTGAACGGCCGCCCCGCGCGCACTTCGTCGATCGCCGCGCACTGCGCCTCATGGGTCACTTCGTACAGGGCGCGCTGGGGTGCGCTGAAGCGGCCCCCGACCGGCCAGGTACGCGTGATGTCCGACGCATAGCACGCCATTTCCGCGCCGGCATCGATCAGCAACACGTCGCCGCGCGCAAGCCGTCCCTGGTTGGCGGTGTAGTGCAGCACGCACGCATTGACGCCGCCCGCCACCGTCGGCGGATACGACGGCACCGCACCGCGCGCGCGCATGACCTGCAGCAACGCGGCTTCCACTTCGTACTCGGCGGCGCCCGGCTGCGCGGCGCGCACCGCGGCGCGCTGGGCTTCGGCGGCAATGCTGGCGGCACGCCGCATCAACGCCAGTTCGGCCGGCGATTTGTACAGGCGCAACTCGTGCAGCAAATGGCCCAGCGCGACGAACTCGCGCGGCACCACCGCACCGCCGCGGCTGCTGCGCAGCCGCCGCAGCCAGCGCAAAAGCTGCGCATCGAATTCGTTTTCGCGTCCGAAGTGGCAGTACAGGCGCGTGCGCCCTTCCAGCATGCCCGGCAGGATGTCGTCGATGTCCTCGACCGGAAACGCGTCGTCCACGCCGAAGCGGGCGACCGCATCGTCCGGACCGACACGCATACCGTCGATGCGCTCACGCTCGGGATCACGTTCGCGGCAGAACAGCACGACCTCGCCGCGGCCGCGGCCCGGCAGCAACGCCAGCACGGCATCGGGCTCGGGAAAACCGGTGAGGTAATGGAAATCGGAATCCTGCCGGTACGGCCAGGCGGCATCCGCGTTGCGCATGCGCCGCGGCGCCGCGGCCACTACGAGGGCGGCGCTGTCGCCGGCCATCCGCATCAGTTCCCGGCGCCGCCGTGCAAATTCGGCAGGCGTGATCATGACGCCCCCGCGGGCGCGAACATTGCGCGCAGATGCGCCACCGTGCCGTGGACGAAATCCAGCAGGTCGTCGAGCGCCGCTTCATCGTCGTCGTCGCACGCGAGATGCGATGCGGCGATCTGCCCCAGCCCGGCAAGCAACTCCGCAACTTCGGCGGTCTGCGCAGGCCCTGCCAACACACCGGTCAGCCCCAATCCCCCCAGGAAGCCGCGACACCAATCCACGACGGCATCGGCCCTTGCCGCGAGCGGACCCTCGGGCAATACAAGTTCGATCGGCCCGCCAGCGCGTAACCGGCGATTGATGCGAGCAGCGGCGCGCTCGACCAATCCGACCAGATTTTCGCCTGCGACACCGCCTGCCTCGCCTTCCAGTGCCAGCGAGTCCAGCAGGTCGCGCGCGCGACCGCTCCGCTTCGCGCACAGGAACCCCGTGATGGAACCGTGCAGCTCCGCAGCTGTCACGCCAAGCTTCGCCTGCGTGATCACCGCGCTCCATTCCGCGCAGGTGTCGGTCGATTCGCCCTGGTTCATGCCATCCGCAACATTCGTCTGCAAATCGTCCGCGCATTCTAGGGCACGTATCTTGCTGGGACATTCTGCATACGACGTTCGCCGGCAGTTTGAGTAAACTTGACGGGAAGTCCGGCATCTCCGGCCATCCACGCGGGCCCGGCACGGCCGGCCGCATGTTCACAGGGGCCGCATCTCCGCCATGAGCCGAATCACCCGGGGTCACTCGTGACCATCCAGCGATCCAGACATCCCTGCTTGGCGCTGGCATTCATGGCGGCAGGATGCTGGCTCGCCCCCGCATCGACGGCCGGTGCCGCCGCGCCGACGAGCGCGCCTTCCGCGGCGGCCATTTGGCATGCCTATCAGCGCAACTTCCATTTCCAGCAGCTCGATGATCGCGATGGTCTCACGCAAAACTCCGTCACGCTGATTTTCCAGGATCAAACCGGGTTCATGTGGTTCGCCACCCAGGGCGGCCTGTTTCGTTACGACGGCTACAGCCTCAACCGCTACACGCACGATCCGAATCGTGCCGACAGTCTTCCCGAGGATTACAAGGTCACTTCGCTGGCCGACGCCGGCAACGGAAGACTGTGGGTGGGTTCCACCAGCGGCGGCCTGATCCTGTTCGACCCAAGCGGCAACGCCACGCTCCCGCTACCGGAATCCGTGCAACGCAAGGCTCTCCCGGTCACTGATCTGCTGGGGCTTCCCGGCGGCGGCCTGCTGGTCGGCAGTCCGCGCGGTGTGGATCTCCTGACGGGAGGCGAAGCGAATCCCTCGCTGCGGCCCGTGTGGGCCGAGTCCGCGGACAGGCAGGACTGGGTTCAATCCATGACCCGATGCGGGGATGGCGCGGTGTACGCCAGCGCGGGCGACGAGGTGATCGCACTGGATCCGGCAAAAGCCAACGGGCGCGTTCTCGCCGGCAGCGGCGCTCCGATCAATGCGCTCCTCTGTGATCCGGGTGGCCGCCTGTTGCTTGGCAACGCGATGGGCCTGTTCAGCGTGAACCGCCACGACGGATCGCTCGCACCGCTTTGGCAACACGGTACCGCTGGCGATGTCGGCGTCGTGTCGATTGTCGCTGACGACGCCCATGGGCTGTGGCTGGGGCTGACCGACCATACCTTGTTGCGCATCGGGTCGGACGGCGCGACGGTGAAGGTCGAACCCGCTCCGCTCGGGATCGTTGGTGGTTTGCCGGACTCGCCCATCACGACGATGTTCGTCGATCGAACCGGGCTGCTCTGGATCGGTACGCTTACGTCCGGCGTGGTGTGGACCCGTACCGACAATAGCCCGATCAGTTCGGTCCTCAATCTGACCGGCGATCCACGTGTCAAGACCTTTGTCAGCGCGCTCCAGACCGCTTCTGATGGTCAATTCTGGGTCGCAATGAGCGGTCCCGGCCTGGTTCGTTACAACCCCCTGACCCACGAAGTCACCAGCTACAAGGCCGCGCTGGACAAAGCCATCGGAGCAGGGAGCGCCGGTCGGGCCACAGGCAACGAACCCGCGTTGCCAGCCCCTATAGCGCAAGGCGGTTCGCCGCATCCGGTCGACTCGGCAGGCCCGCGCGAAATCCGAATCTACGACATTCTGCGTGACTCGGACGGGCACCTGCTGCTGCCTTCCAACCGCGGCATTCTGCGCTTCGACCCTGCGGACGGAACTGCCGCCTACGCGTTGCTCGGCGGCAAGCCCGCCACAGCACCCGTGCGCACACTGTTTCGCGCCCGCAACGGCGATCTCTGGGTTGCTCCCTACGGCGCAGGGTTGGTTCACTACCACGACGGGCAAGTGGTACGCAGCTTCGACAGCCGGCAAGGCCTGGCCAGCAACAGTGTGGTTGCGCTCGCGCAGGATCGTTCCGGCAATGTCTGGGCGGGCACCACCGACGGCGTGTCGATGATCGACCCGGCCAACGGAAAAATCCGCACGTTACGGGAAATCCCGGGCAACGGCCATTCCCTAGCGGGGAATGCAGTGGCCAGCCTGATGATCGACAGCCAGGGCCAAATGTGGATCGGCACGCTTTCGGGCATCAGCCGGCTGGAGCGTGTTGACGCCAATGGTGGGCAATTCCAGCGTTACGGCATTGGCGGCGGACTGCCCGACAACAGCATCAACTGCATGCTCGAAGGCCTTGGGGGACGCATCTGGTTCAGCACCAATCTTGGCCTAGGCGTGCTCGACCCGAAGACGGGCTCGATCCGCAGTTTCGGCATCGCCGACGGAATCCAGGGCAACGAATACACCTCGGGCGCCTGTTTGCGAACCGGAAAGGACACCCTGCTTTTCGGCGGCCACGGCTTCGACATCATCGAGCCCGAGCGCCTGCGCTTCTCGAGCCACACGGCGCCGGTGGCGTTCACGGCGTTCTACGCCGGGGAAAGCCGGATTCGCTTGCCGCAATCACCAGAACAACCCATCATTCTGGGCGCCAACAATCGTGGCGTGCACGCCACGTTCGGTACGCTCGATTACGCCGCACCCGCCCACAACCGTTTCCGCATCCGGTTGATCGGTTCACGCCATCCGGAATGGAGCTCGCCGACCCTCGCCCACACCGCGGCATTCAGCGATCTTCCACCCGGCAGTTACCGCCTGGAAGTGCAGGCCGTCCTGCGCGACGGCACGCCAGGCAACACCGCCAGTCTGCAATTCCACATACCAGTCGTGTGGTGGTGGAACTGGCCCATGCGCATCGTGTATGCCGCGGCGATCGCGCTGCTGATCCTGATCGCGCTGCTGGGCTGGCGCAGCCACCATCAGGAGCAGACCCGCCACCGGCGGCAGTTGCTTCTCCGCGAAAACCGCCTGCGGCAGGCCTTGTGGGGTTCCGGCGATGAATTCTGGGACTGGAACCTCGAACACGGAACGATCCTGCGCCTGGGTCCCGAAGGCGCACCCGGCGGCCACCACGAAGAATCCATCGCGGCCGACGAGTGGCGCGCGACGATGGTGCATCCCGACGATCTTGCCAACCTCAACCACGCGCTGGCCGAACACATCGCCGGCCATACCGAACACTTCGAGGTCGAGCATCGCGTGCGCGGCCGTGATGGCGAATGGACCTGGGTGATCTCGCGCGGCCGCATCGTGGAACGTGATGTCGACGGCAAACCGCTGCGGATATGCGGTACCGAACGAGACATCAGCGCACTGCGCGCCGCGGACCGCGACCGCCGCATCGCCATGGAGGTGATCCGCAACATGAGCGAGGCAGTGACGGTGACCGACCTCGACTTCCGCTTCGTGTCGATCAACACCGCCTTCACCCGCATGACCGGCTACGCCGAGCACGAGGTACTGGGCCGCGATGCGTCCGTCCTCAACGGCAGCCGCCACGCCCCGGCCAGTTACAACCAGTTGCGCCAGACCCTGGCCGAGTCCGGCCACTGGCGTGGCGAACTGTGGCAACGGCGCAAGGACGGCGAGGAATTCCTGTGCTGGGTAGAACTCAACGAGGTGTGCGACGCCTCGGGCCAGCGCACCCACATGATCGGCGTGCTCACCGACATCACCGACCGCAAGCGCGCCGAGCAGGAGCTGCGTTACCTCGCCAACTACGACACGCTCACGGGTTTGCCAAACCGGGCATTGCTGGGCGAGCGCCTCGGTGCCGCGGTAATCAGCGCGCGCCGCACCGGGCAAAAAGTCGGGCTGCTGTTCCTCGACCTCGATCGCTTCAAGCACATCAACGACTCGATGGGCCACAGCACCGGCGATCGTACGCTGAAGGCAGCCGGCGCGCGGCTGCGCCAGTGCGTGCGCGAGACCGACGTCGTCGCGCGGCTCGGCGGTGACGAATTCACGGTGGTACTGGAGAACCTGGCGGATGCACGCGGTGCCGAGGAAATGGCGCAGCGGTTGATCCAGGCCTTCGCGCGGCCCCTGCCGATCGCCGGCACCCAGGAAGCCGTCATTTCGCCCTCCATCGGCATCGCCCTGTACCCCGATCACGGGCAGACGCCTGCAGACTTGTTGAAGTGCGCCGACACCGCGATGTACCAGGCCAAGGACCGCGGCCGCAACACCTGGGCGGTGTACCACGCCGGCATGGATGCGCGCGCGCGCGACCACGCCACGCTGGTCACCGCCCTGCGGCGCGCGCTGGAACGCAAGGAACTGAGCATGGTCTACCAGCCCAAGCTCGCGATTCACGGCGATCAAGGCATCACCGGCATGGAGGCCCTGCTGCGCTGGCACAGCCACGAACTCGGCGAAATACCGCCCAGCGTCTTCATCCCGCTTGCCGAGGAAACCGGCCAGATCCACGACATCAGTGCCTATGTGTTTGCGACGGCCTGTGCCGACCTGCGCCGCTTCCGCGAGGGTGGCCACCGCAACCTCACGATGGCCATCAATCTGTCGGCAGCCCAACTCAACCGACCCGATCTCACCCTGCACATCTGCGACATGCTGGCCGAACACGACGTCGCGCCCAACCAGGTGGAACTGGAGCTCACCGAAAGCATGGTCATGGCCAACGCCGAGCAGTCGGTGCGACTGCTGGGTGAACTGAAATCCATCGGCGCGCGACTGGCCATTGACGACTTCGGCACGGGCTATTCCTCGCTGGCCTACCTCAAGCGGCTGCCCATCGACACCTTGAAAATCGACCAGGAATTCGTGGGCGACGTCACCACTGATCCTGATGACGCCGCGATCACGTCCACCATCATCACCATGGCGCACTCGCTGCAGCTCAAGGTCGTGGCCGAGGGCGTGGAAACCGCCGAGCAGTTGGCCTTCCTGCGCGCGCAGAACTGCGACGAGATCCAGGGTTACTGGCTCTCGCGCCCGCTGACCGCGGAAGCCTGCCTCGAATTCCTGGATCGCCGCGCCGCCGCCAGTTTGGCAATTTAGGTGCGATCGTCCCTGATCGCCGCGTTACGGGACGGAGACGCAAACTGCGTCGAGGCGGCCTCTTGGAATCCCAACGGCCATCCTTGGCCTGACTTTCGACAACAGCTGCTTCGTTCCCAACGGTGCTGGTGCCAGGCAACCGCTTTTGCCTTATAGTCAGCCGCCATGGATACCCGACACTTCGAAGAAGAGCTCGCCGCGTTGTCGCGCACGCTCGACGCTGCCCTGGACCGCATGCGCCGGTTGGCCGAGGAAAATGCCAGCCTGCGCCGCGGGCGCGACCAGATGGCCGGTGAACGTGCGGCGCTGATGGCGCGCAACGAGCAGGCACGCACCCGTGTCGAAGCCATGATCGAGCGGCTCAAATCCCTCGAGGCCGCGGGATGAGCGACGAATCCGTTACCGTCACCGTGAAGCTGCTCGACCGTGAATTCCTGGTCGGCTGCAAGCCGAGCGAACGAGAAGGACTGCTGTCCGCAGTGGAGCATCTGAACCAGAAGATGCGGGAAATCCGGCACGCCTCGCGCAGCCCCGGTTACGATCGCATCGCGGTGCTCGCGGCGCTCGACATCACGCATGAATTACTGATGCTGCGGCGCAGCCAGAGCGCGCTTTCCGACAGCGCGGGCGAGCACATCGCTATGCTGCGGCGCAAGCTTGAAGCCGCCCTCGAAGCACCCCTAGAATGACGTTGCTGGCGTCCCCTGCGGTGAACGACAGCGCGCCCCCAGCAATGTGCCTTGTTCCTAATGTACGACCTGGGGCCGGCGGTTACCGGGTCCTTGTGCAAGTCCGCCGCGTGCGGAAAGCCTGAAAATCCGGCCAGCCTGCCCACTTGATCCTCGGGATCAGGGTCGCTCGGCGCGCATCGTCACTGCGGAGGGCGCCACTTGTTTTGCGATCGTCCATGATCGCGGCGCCCCGGATTTTTCGCGATGCCGTGCCGGGTACCAGCTTCGGCAACACCAGAACGCCCATCAGAGCCGCCACCCATGGCCAAGAACTCCGTGGCTGACTTTTCACAACAGCCACCCCGAACACGCGATCGACAGCCACTTCGCACGAAGCGACAGGCGGCCCGAATGAAACCAAAGCGAAAGCTTGGGACGCTGCGCGAACGGAGTGCTTGAATGAACGATAGCCGCGCACTGTTGCGCGCGCGCATGTCGGTGCGGCGCAACGAGCTCGATGCGAAGCAACGCATTGCGGCCGCTGCGGGGATGCTGCACAGCCTCGAAAGCCTGCCCGAATTCATGACCGATGCCAACGTGGCGGGTTACTGGGCGGTGCGCGGCGAGTTGCCGCTGAACCTCGCGGTCGCATCGCTGGCGCGGCGCGAACAGCGTTATTTCCTGCCGCTACTGGGTGCGGCACGGCAGCTGCACTTCGCCGAATATTCGACGGGCACCCCAATCGCGCACAACCGTTTCGGTATTCCCGAACCCGCCACCTCGGCGGACCAGCGACTGAAGCCACAGGACATGGATGTCATCCTGCTGCCGTTGCTTGCATTCGACCGGCAAGGCCATCGCCTCGGCACCGGCGGCGGCTGGTATGACACCAGTCTCGCCTTCCTGCGCGGGGCGCCGCGTCCCGCTGCGCCACTGCTGGTCGGCATCGGCTACGCATTCCAGGAAGCGGAGGCCATTCCCGCCGAGCCCTGGGATGTCGATCTCGACTACGTGGCCACGGACTCGGAACTGATAGCCTGCGGCCCTGTTGATGCAACTGCCTGATGGAATCCCCATGCAACGCTGGTTGATGAAGACCGAACCGGACACGTTTTCCATCGATGACCTGCGCGCGCGCAAACTGGAACCGTGGAACGGCGTGCGCAACTATCAGGCGCGCAATTTCATCCGCACGATGCAGCGTGGCGACGAAGTGATGATCTATCACTCCAGCTGCGCCGTCCCTGGAGTGGTCGGCCTCGCGAAAGTCGCCAGCGCGCCGTATCCCGATCCGGGCCAATTCGACCCGAAAAACGAGTACTTCGATGCGGGCAGCGACCGCGGCAACCCGCGCTGGACACTGGTGGACGTGCGCTTCGTGCGCAAGTTGAAGCGCACCATCACGCTGGATGAGATCAAGGCGCTGAGGAATCTCGGCGATTTCGCGCTGACCCGCCGCGGCAACCGCTTGTCGGTGGTGCCGGTTGCTGAACCGCAATGGCACGCGATCCTGGCCCTTGAATGAGCATCAAAACAACCGGGGACAACATGGATATCGAAGCGCAGAAGCGTGCGGCCGGCGAAGCCGCGATCGAATTCGTCGAAGACAAGGGCGTGATCGGCGTCGGCACCGGCTCGACCGTCAAATACTTCATCGACGCGCTGGCGAAGATCAGACATCGCATCGACGGCGCGGTGTCGAGTTCCGAGCAGTCCAGTCAGTTGTTGCGCGCACACGGCATCCAGGTACTCGACCTCAATGCCGTCGGCACGCTGGCCGTTTACGTGGACGGGGCCGACGAGTGCGACCCCGCACGCCGGCTGATCAAGGGTGGCGGCGGCGCACTGACGCGCGAAAAAATCATCGCGGCGGTCTCGAAAAAATTCGTCTGCATCGTGGACGCGCACAAATGCGTCGGCGTGCTGGGCAAATTCCCGTTGCCGGTCGAGGTGATCCCGATGGCACGCAGTCACGTGGCGCGCGAGATAGAACGCCGTGGCGGCACGCCGGTGTGGCGCGCGGACTACGTGACCGACAATGGCAACTGGATACTCGACGTGCATGGGCTGCACATCGCCGACCCCGTGGCGCTGGAGTCCGAATGGAACCAGATCACCGGCGTGGTGACGGTGGGCCTGTTCGCCCACCGTCCTGCGGATGTGGTGCTGGTGGGCGACGGCCGGCGCTTCTAGTGCTGCAGGGAAGAGCACTGACTCGGGCTCGCGTGTGATCGGCGAGCCATCCGGCGAATGAAAAGGCCGGGCCGGTTACGCACCGGGCCCGGCATCCCGAGGAGATCGCCTCTTCCTTAGTCCGTGCTTCACGCCGCCTTGTGCAAGGCGGCCAATGCGCCCCGCATGCCGGCCACCAGCTGATCGCATGCCGATGCGCCAATGGCTTCGCGGATTTCGTTCAGCACCTCGGTGCCCGTGTCATTGGCGGAACTCAACGCGGTGCGCCCCGCATCAGTGACCTGCCACGTGTCGCCTTCGCGCGTTGCCAATCCCTGCCCGGACATCTGGCACAAGGTGTCCTCGATGACGCGCGGATTCTGCCGCAACTGTTCCGACAGCGCGGAGGCGGTCTGCGACCCGGCAAACGTCAATCGCTTTGCGACGAGGTACATGTAGTAACTCGCCAAGCCACTGGACTGGATACCTTGCTCCACGCGCTGCATCAAGGCGCCGCGGAAGGCGGCCGTCATCGCCACCAGGTCATGCTGCGGCGTGCGGGGTGCTTCCATCGAAATGTTCATGATCGTGCTCCGGTTCGGGGATGGGAAATCCGCCACTGGGCGGACCTCGCACCATACGTCCAAGCAGAAGAAACAATTCTTGACATTCATCCCAAAACCGGTATCGCGTGAAAACAAAAAGGCCGCCGGAAGACGGGCCTTTTCGTTTGGGCCGACGCTAATCGGTAGCTGCCGCAAAAGACCGGCCACTTGCCACCTCTAGTCTTTCCGCATATTGGGAAGGACGCCAGGTTCGCTCAAATGGCTGATTCACAAGCAAAAGAGGTTTTCCGGAAAAAACGAATGGAAGCGGCG
>JAGWZT010000317.1 GCA_018971925.1 Lysobacteraceae bacterium
CAGGGTGGGGTCGAGAATGCTGCTGAGGATGGTGCCGTCGGCGTCCGAGAGGATCACTGCGTAACCCGTGCCGGCGATCAGCTCGTACAGGTTTTCCATCTCGCAGCGCGCCACGTCCAGTAGTCCGCCGAGTTCCTGCTGGCGTTCGCGCAGACCGTTCGCGGGCAGCACCCAGGTATCGCGTGCCGTGTGGGGGTGGATGCCGAACTCCCGCAGGCACCGGCTCCAGGAACGTTCGATATGCGGCGCGAGAGCGTCGATACCGCGCTTTTCAGTCACCGCGCGCAGGACCTGCGAAGCATGCGAGTCCGCCACCGTGGAACCGGTCATGGCAATCTCCCGACTCGGAATCCAGCGTGTACCAAGTCCAGTCTGTGCCGATTCGCCGCGCGATGCAAACGCGCGCGTGCGCGAATAGCATGAAGTTCCTGCGTCAGGCGCCGAGTTGCCGCACCAGATCGATATATTTCTGCTGCGCCTCGTTGGCGCGCATGCCGCGCAGCCGCGACCATGCCTCGTATTTCGCGGTGTTCACGAAATCGAAGAAGCCGGGTTTCGGGCCGCAGGCGTCGCCGTCGGTGGCCTGTTTGTAAAGGGCGTACAGCTTCAGCAAGGTGTCGTTGTCGGGACGCGCCGGCAATCGCTTGGCGTCCTCGGCGGCTTGCCGGAAGCCGGCGTCCAGGTCGATGGACATGCGGGCGGCTCAGGCTTTCGGCTTCGCGCGTTTGCCGGGTGCGCGGGGCTTTGCACTTGATGCGTGGCTGGCACGCAATTCCTGCGCCAATGCATCGATCCGTGCGGACAGGTTCTGGACGTCCTGGTGGCTCGGCATGTTCATGCGCTTCATCGCGTGCGCGATGCGCTCGTCGAAAGCCTGCTCGATCTTGCCCATGGCCGCATTGGTGCGTTTGCGCGCGGTTTCCATCCACGGCGTCGCCTGGTCGCGCGCCTGCTTCATCTGCTCCTGCGTGTAGGCGTGGGTCTTCTCCTGGATGCGCACGCCTTCCTCGACCAGCGCGTCGAAAAACTTGCCGCCCTCCTGCTGCGTGCGCGACAGCGCGCCCAGTCCCGCCAGCCAGATCTGTTGCGCGGAGTCCATCACGCCACGGCTGAAACGCTGTCCCGAGGTGGCGGCGTCCTTGGCAGCCTTGAAAGGATCAGGGGTGTCGGTCATGGCGGCATCTCCGGTGGTCGGGATGTCCAATGTACGCTTTTTTCGTGCGATCGTCCCTGATCGCCGCAGTATCCATCAGCCAACGAACGGAAAAGCCCCGAAACTCACGAATGCTGAAGCGGTATCCCATGGTCTGAATTTTCCCAACAGCCATCCCGAACGGCAGTCCGCGCACGCGGCCAATCGTGCGGCGCGGTCTCGGCGGTCAGGCGAGCGAGTTTTGCGAGGAACCGCGCGCGCGGCATGGCGTGCGCGCCCATGCGCAGGAGGTGCGGATTGGGAACCTGCGCATCGATCAGGGGAAAGCTGCGCTCCCGCAGGGCCCGCGCCAGCGCGAGCAGTGCGACCTTGGACGCGTTGGTGCGTCGCGAGAACATGGATTCGGCGCTGAACATGCGTCCGATCGCGACGCCATAGAGGCCGCCGACCAACGCGTCGCCGTCCCACACTTCGAGCGAGTGCGCGTAACCCAGCAGATGCAGGTTGGTGTAGGCGGTGATCATGTCCGGTGTGATCCAAGTGCCCTGCTGGTCTTGGCGCGGCGCGGCGCAGGCGCGTATCACGTCCTCGAAGGCGCGGTCCATGCTCCATTGCCAGGAGGATTTGCGAAGAAATTTCGCGAGGCTGCGGGACAGGTGCACGGCGTCGGTGGCGAACACGCAGCGCGGGTCGGGTGACCACCAAAGCAGGGGATCGCCCTCGGAATACCACGGGAAAATGCCACGTGTGTAAGCCGCGACCAGACGTTGCGGCGACAAATCGCCACCGAATGCCAGCAGCCCGTTGGGCTCGCTCAATGCATTGCGTGGGTCGGGGAAAAACGCGGGTGCGAGCGCGTCGAGCGGCTGGATGCGCGTCATGGTCGGGCCCTACTCGCGCACGGCAAACGGAGAATGGGCGAGCAACTCGCGGCCGTGTGCCTCCAGGAGCGCCTCTTCCCGTTCCAGCGATGCGCGGATGGCGGCGCGGAATTGTGCATCGGCGATGTAGTGGCGCGAATGCGTGCGCGTGGGCAGGAAACCGCGCGCGAGTTTGTGCATGCCCTGCGCGCCTGGTTCGAAGCGGTGCAGGTTGTGCCGCAGGCAGTAGGCGATGCCCTGGTAATAGCAAAGCTCGAAATGCAGGCCCGGCACCTGTTCGCGCGCGCCCCAGTAACGGCCGTACAGCGTGTCGGCGCCGGACAGGAACAGCGCGCCCGCGACGATGCTGCCTTCGCGGCGCGCAAACGCGACGTGCGAATGCTCCGGAAAAGCCGCGCCGAGGTGGCGGAAGAAGTCCAGCGTCAGGGTCGGCGTGTTGCCTTTCTCATCGAACGTATGGGTGTAGAGGTGATGCATGGCGCGCCACTCGTCGTCACCCAGCGAACCGCCGTCGCGGAACTCGCACTCGATGGCTGCATCCGCGACTTGCGCGCGCTCGCGGCGGACCGCGTTACGGCGTTTGTGGGTCAGGGCGTCGCGGAAATCCTTGAAGTCGCGCCAGCCGCTGCGGTTGCACCATTGGAATTGCCAGTCGGAGCGCGCGAGCCACGCGTCATCGAACGCGCCGGCGTCTTCATCGCGCAGGAAATCGACGTGCGCCGACGACAAGCCGATGCGGTCCGTCAACTCGCGCAGCCCAGCCACAAGCGTCGCACGGTGTTGCGCGGCGCGCGGCCCGTCGCCGGCCAGCAGGCGTGGGCCGGTCACGGGCGAATAGGGGACGGCGCACAGGAACTTCGGGTAGTAGTCGCCGCCGGCGCGCTCCCAGGCATCCGCCCAGGCCCAGTCGAACACGTATTCGCCGTGCGAGTTGGCCTTCACGTACAGGGGCAGGGCACCGACGAGCGTGTCGTCATCGTGCAAGGTCAGGTGCTGCGCGCGCCAGCCAAAAGCCTCGCGGATGCAGCCGGTACGTTCGAGGCCCGCCAGGAACGCGTGCGCCACGAACGGGTTGCCGGATGCGGCCAGTCCGTCCCA
>JAGWZT010000014.1 GCA_018971925.1 Lysobacteraceae bacterium
CGCCGTGAAAATTCCGTCCAAAACGTGACCGTCAATTCAGCGGGCGCGATAGTTCCGGCAGGTTGGTGGACACCACGAACGCAGAACTCACAACACCCGCCACGGCACGAAGATCGCGGCGAGGATCACGGCGAAGATCGTCCACTTGGCGGCGTAGTAGAGCTTGCGGTTGCGCTTTTTCAGCTTTTTGCCGACGTGGCGCACGGCGTAGGCGTACTTGAAGATCTTGTTGACGCCGCCGGTACGGTCGCCTTCCTGGTTGGGCGAGGCGCCGGCCGCGAGCAGGGTGTGCGCGACCGCATGGTTGAGCGCCGTGGCCCAGCGGTATTTCATCGGGCGCTCGAGATCGCAGAACAGGATGATGCGGTCCTGGTCGGTTTCGTTCGCCGCCCAGTGGATGTAGGTCTCGTCGAACACCACGCCTTCACCGTCACGCCAGCTGTATGGCTTGCCGTCCACCTTGATCCAGCAGCGGTCGTCGTTGGGCGTGATCAATCCCAAGTGATAACGCAATGAACCCGCGAACGGATCGCGATGCTTGCCGAGCTGGCTGCCGGGCGGCAACTGGGTGAACGCGGCCGCCTTGATGTGGGGCGAGCCTTTCAGGATTTCGATCGTGCGCGGGCAAAGTTGCAGCGCCGAAGGGTGCGGTGTGTCGTCGTACCACTTCAGGTAAAACCGCTTCCAGCCGGTGCGGAAGAACGAATGGAACCCGGCGTCGTTGTACTGGTCGGACGCCTTGATGTGGCTGGCCCTGGCTAGCGCGACGGCTTCATCGCGGATGGTCTGCCAGTTGCTGCGCAGGTTTTCCAGTTCCGGAAAATCGGCAGGCGAGAGGTAAGGCGTCGCGGGCACGCGCGAGAACGCGTACATCAATACGTTGATCGGCGCCATGAACGTCGAATGGTCGGTGATCTGGCGCAGGAACTTGTGGCGAACCCTGCCGCGGAAATGCACGTACAGCGCACACACGACCAGAACGGCGAGAACGATCCACTTGATCATGAAGGCAACACGGGCGAGTCATCCAACGGCCGCGCATTTTACTCCGCCGTGGCTGTGCGCCGCTTGCCGCCTCCCGCTTGCGCCAGCGTGATGATCGCCACGCCGACCAGGATCACGAGCATGCCGCCGATCTCGGCGCTGCCCACGTGCTCGCCCGCGATCAGCGCGCCCAGCAGCACCGCCACCGGCGGGTTCACGTAGGCGTAACTCGCGGTCAGGGCCGGACGTGCGTGCTTGACCAGGAACAGGTATGCGGAAAACGCGATGATCGATCCGAACACCGCCAGGTACGCAATCGCCAGGATCGACACGGCCGGTGGATGCGCGGGCAGGCGCTCACCGGTGAGCCATGCGGTCAACGCCAGCGCGGGCGCCGCGCACAACATCTGGGCGGCCACGTTCATCGGCCCTTCCGGCATGTCCTGGCGGCGACTCCACATCGATCCGAACGCCCACGCCGCGGTGGCCACCAGCAGCGCGGCCGCCGCCCACGGCGCGGCGCGCATCGCACCGCCGCTGTTCAGGACGATCACGCCCAGGAATCCGACGACCAATCCGATGATCTCGTTGCGGCTCGGGCGCTCGCGGTAGGCGAACAGGACCAGCGCCACGAACAACGGTTCGCTTGCGATCGCAACCGCGGCGATGCCGGAGGTCACGCTCTGTTCGGCGAAACAGACCAGGCCGTTGCCAAGCAGCAACAGTAGCACGCCGGTGATCGCCGCGTTGCGCCATTGCCGGCGTGTCGGTGGCTTCACGCCGCGCAGGCGCAGCCATGTGTACATCGCGATGCCGGCCACAAGGAAACGAATCGCCGCGAGCATGAACGGCGGAAATCCGGTCAACCCGATGCGGATGCCGAGGTAGGTGGAGCCCCAGATCACGTACACCGCCAGCAATGCCAGTGGTATCAGCCAGCGGCGTTGCGGCGTTGTGTCTGGAGCAGCGGAGAGCGCGATTTCGTTCATGCGGGGTCGACCATGGCGCCGGAAGTGCGGCGCGGAAGCGAAACAACGACGCCTTCGGAAAGGAAGGCGCACATCGATTTTAGTTGGAGCGGTTCCGCGGCGGTGCGCGCCGTGCCATGAAAGTTTCGGTGCGCAGCGTTGAATTGTACTCAACACTTGTCGAAGGTCACCGTCCGCAGTCGGTCGACCGTATCGCGGAGTGTCCGCGAGTTGTCCGCGGACACTTTTCTTGGGCGATGCTGACTTGCAGGTGATTGAATATAAAGCCGTTAATGCGACATTCGGGTTGGCATCGGACTTGCTCAAAGAGGACTGTGGCCGCGTTGTGGCGGCCGGAGATTGGGGCCTGTCAGCGCCGTGCCACGTGGCCGCGCCGTCGGCTGTTTGCCCGCAGGGCAAGGAAGAGTGAGGAAGATGTATGTCGATACATAGACGAACGATGACGCAGCCATCTGGGCAAACAGCCCCGGCCCGACGGGTTGCTCCGCAGCGGTCGCCATGCTTCAGCGCGCGCCTTGGTCATAGAACCACTATGACGCTGCGGCGCGCACCTCGTCTGGCGGCCGCTGCGGAAGCAACGCGGCTCGCGTGGCACGGCGTTGGCAGGCCCCGGCCATGAGTATTCGCGACACCTCCGCGACAGATCGCATCATCGAGAAGCGCGTCAGCAAGAAAAAGCTGGGAATCTTCGCGGCCATCGGCATCGTGGTGCTGGGCTTGCTGATCTGGCTGGTGCCCGGCGCGCTGCGCCTGTTTTCCGCAGGCTCGTCGGTGAGTGCGTCGCGGCTGCAGATCGCCAGCGTGGAACGCGGCTCGTTCGTGCGAGACATCGCCGCCGACGGGCGCGTGGTCGCGGCGGTCAGTCCCACGTTGTATGCCAACGCGGCGGGCGCGGTGGTGCTGCAGGTGCACGCCGGCGACAAGGTGACCAAGGGCCAGGTGCTGGCGGTGATCGCAAGCCCCGAGCTGACCAACAAGCTGGCGCAGGAAGAAAACAACGAAGACGCGATGCAGGTCGCGTACCAGCAGGCGAAGGTCGACGCCAACCAGCAGCGCTCCAAGCTTCAGGAGTCCTTCGACAACGCCAACATCGACCAGCAGAGCGCCGCGCGCGACCTGAAGCGTTACCAGGAAGCCTACAAGAAGGGCGCCGTGTCGCAGCTCGATGTCGACCGCCACAACGACGCGCTCGAGAAGGCGCAGATCCAGTTGAGCCACGCCAAGGCCAACCTGGGCATGGACGATTCCAGCCTCACGCTGGAAATCCGGGCGAAGAAACTGGCCTACGATCGCCAGAAGTTGCTGGTCGCGGATCTGAAGCGCCAGGTGGACGACTTGAACGTGCGCTCGCCGGTGAATGGCCAGGTCGGTCAATTGTTCATCGCGCAGACGGCGACGGTGCCCAAGGACGCCAAGCTGCTGACGGTGGTGGACCTGTCCGCGCTGGAAGTCCAGGTGAACGTGCCGGAAAGTTTCGCGCGTGATCTCGCGCCCGGCATGCCCGCGGTCATCAGCGGCAATGGCAAGGACTGGAAGGGCGCGGTCAGCGCGATTTCGCCCGAGGTCGTGAACGGCGAAGTGGTCGCGCGGGTGCGCTTCGAGGGCAACAAGCCGGAACAGTTGCGCCAGAACCAGCGACTGTCCGTGCGCATCGTGCTCGACAAGCGCGACAACGTGCTGACGGTCGCACGCGGTTCGTTCGTGGATGAATCCGGTGGGCGCTATGCCTACGTCGTGCGCGATGGCATCGCCTACAAGACGCCGGTGACCCTGGGCCCGAGCTCCATCGACAAGGTCGAGATCCTGCAGGGCCTTAAAGAAGGCGACAAGATCGTGATTTCCGGCACCAGCAATTTCAACGGCGCGGCGAAAGTCGCCATCAGCAATTAGTGGCCGACGACCGGGAAGACTACGCCGTGAACGTAAACCCTCACCCACAAGCATTCGTCATTCCGGGTTCGACCCCGCGGGCCGCCCCGGAATGACAAATAAGGCTGTCTTGTCCGCGCGTCGGGCGCAGCCACTGCCCACAGCCTCATCCATTACCGCCAAACACCACCACCGAGGAAAAAACCATGCTCAAGATGACCCACCTGTCCAAGGTTTATCGCACCGAAGTGGTGGAAACCTACGCCCTGCGCGATTTCAACATCGACGTGAAGGAGGGCGAATTCGTCGCGGTGATGGGGCCGTCCGGTTCCGGCAAGACCACGTTCCTCACCATCGCGGGCCTGCTGGAAAGTTTCACCGGAGGCGAATACCTGCTGGACGGCGTCGACGTCAGCAACCTCGGCGACAACGCGCGTTCGAAGATCCGCAACGAGAAAATCGGCTTCGTGTTCCAGAGCTTCAATTTGATTCCCGACCTCAATGTGCACGACAACGTGGAAGTGCCGCTGCGCTACCGCGGCATGAAGTCGGCCGAACGCCAGAAGCGCATCCAGGATGCGCTGGAGCGCGTGGGTCTGGCTTCGCGCATGAAGCACTATCCGGCGGAATTGTCGGGCGGCCAGCAACAACGCGTGGCCATCGCTCGCGCACTGGCGGGCTCGCCGCGCCTGCTGCTCGCGGATGAACCGACCGGCAACCTGGATACGCAGATGGCGCGTGGCGTGATGGAACTGCTGGAAGAGATCCATCGTGGCGGCGCGACCATCGTGATGGTCACCCACGATCCTGAGCTCGCCACGCGCGCGCAACGCAGCGTGCACGTCATCGACGGCCAGGCCGTGGACATTGCCGAGGAACCGCGTTTCCACGCGCGCGGCGACCGCGCCGAGGCACACGCCGGCGCATGAAAGGTGTCGAGGGGGCCGGGGCCCATCGAACGAGGACTGCAACCATGATCCGCAAACTCATCGCCATCACCGCCGCCATCCTGATCAACGTCGCGGTGCTCGCCTGGTTCCATGCCTGGAGTTCCGCCGCGATCGCCAGTGCCGCGGCGGCATCCGCGCACACCCAACCGGTCGTCACGCTGCCCGTCATCAACGTGCATCCGAGCGCCGACCAACTGCGCCAGTTGCGGCGGGCGCCCGGAAGCCCCCCGCCCGCACAGGCCGGCATCGGCGGCGTCGCCTGTCTGGTGATGCCGTACTACTCGTTCGCCGCGCAGTGCGATGCGGCGAACATCTGAGGTGATGGGTAACCCGTCACCCGGGAGAGCGGCTTGATGTTTGGTTACTACTTCGACCTCGCCCTGCGCAGCCTCAAGCGCAACCCGGCGCTCACCGCGCTGATGGTGGTGGCGATCGGCTTCGGCGTGGCTGCGTCGATGATCACGTACTCCGTGTTCCGCGCGGTGTCGGGCAATCCGATTCCGGACAAGTCGGCGCAGTTGTTTACGCCGCAGATCGACAGCTGGGGACCGCAGCAGAGCTTCAATGGCGACAACGAGCCGCCGCAGGCTCTGGACTACACCGATGCGATGGCGCTGATGCGTGCGCACGCGGCAAAACGCCAAACCCTGATTTACCCGGTGCAATTGTCGTTGCTGCCGGGCGGTGATCGCAGCCTGCCGATCAAGGCAAATGGTTATGCCGTGTACGGCGATTTCTTCCCGATGTTCGAGGTGCCGTTCCGGTACGGCAGCGGCTGGAACGCGACGCAGGACGAGGGTCGTGCCGCGCTGGTGGTGCTGAGCGAGGAGTTCAACCGGAAATTGTTCGGTGGCGCCAACAGCGTGGGACACGAGATCACGCTGGGCGGTCACCCGTACCGCATCGTGGGCGTCACCCGGCGCTGGAATCCCGTGCCGCGCTTCTATTCGTTGTTCGGCGGCAGCGGGTTCGAGGAGCCCGCGGATTTCTATCTGCCGTTCACCCGCGCGCTGGATTTGCAGATCCCGACCAACGGCAACAACAGTTGTCGCGGAAATATCTCCATGAACGGTTGGGATAGCTGGCTGCGCAGCAATTGCGTGTGGGTCACGCCGTGGGTGGAGCTGGACAGCGCGGCCGACGTCGCGCGTTACCGCAATTTCCTCGAAGGTTATTCCGCCGACCAGCAGCATGCCGGCCGCTTCAACTGGGCGCCCAACGTGCGCCTGCGGGACGTGATGCGGTGGATGGCGTACATGCACGTGGTGCCGCCGGAAAGCCGCATCTCGCTGATGGTGTCGCTGGGCTTCTTCCTGATCTGCCTGGTCAACACTGTCGGGCTGTTGCTCGCGAAGTTCATGCGCCGGGCCGGTGAGATCGGCATACGTCGCGCATTGGGTGCGTCGCGTCGCGAAATCTACATGCAGTTCCTGATCGAAGCCGGCACCGTTGGTCTGGCAGGTGGATTGCTGGGATTGCTGCTGACAGCAGCGGGTGTGTCGGGTGTGGGCTTGTTGTTCCGTCCCGAGATCGCGCGCCTGGCGCACGTGGACTTGTCGCTGGTGGCGTTGACGCTGGCGGTTGCGATCGCCGCCACCGTAATCGCGGCGTTCTATCCCACCTGGCGCGCGGCGCACGTGCATCCGGCCTGGCACTTGCGGTCGAATTGAGGGCGAACCGTTATGCAAATCCAGCCCATCGTCGCCGCGCTTCGCCACCACAAGGCCGGCACCGTACTGATCGCACTGCAGATCGCGTTGACCCTGGCGATCGTGTGCAACGCGCTGTTCATCATCCACCAGCGCGTCGCGCACCTTTCCGAGCCTACCGGTGTCGACGAGGCCAACCTGTTCGTGATCGTCAACCAATGGGCGGATCAGTCGTCCGGAGAACAGATCGACGCACAAATGCAGGCCGATCTCGCCACGCTCCGTCGGCTACCGGGCGTGCGCGATGCGACGGCATCCAATGCGTATCCGCTGCTCGGCGGCGGCTGGGACGATCTCATCATGATGAAGCCCGATCAGGTACAGAAGACCACCGATGCCTCGGTGTATTTCGGCGACCAGCACTTCATTGACACGCTGGGCGTGAAGCTGATCGCCGGACGCAATTTCCGCGCAGATGAGATCGCGCCAATGAAGCCGCGGGACTCCTCGACACCGCCGGTGGTGATCGTGACCAAGGCGCTGGCCGACAAGCTCTATCCGGACGGCTCGGCGCTGGGCAAGTCCTTTTACGCCATGAGTGCGACGCCGACCACAATCATCGGCATCGTCGAACGATTGCAGCGGTCGGAAGTCGATACGTGGTCGGCGCCCTTTGCGTATCAGGCGCTGATATGGCCGCGACGCCTGGACGGTTCGTTTGGCACCTACTACATCGTGCACGCAAGGCCGGGTGAGGTCGCTGAAGTCATGCACCACGCGCCCAAGGCGTTGTATGCACAAGACCGCATGCGCATCATCGATCCCAAGGACGGTGTTCTGAGTTTCGCCGAAATCCGCCATCGCGCCTACGACAGCGATCGCGGCACCGCGATCCTGATGGGCATCATCTGCGCGGTGCTGCTGGTGATCACGGGTGCGGGCATCATCGGACTCACCAGTTTCTGGGTCGGCCAGCGCCGCAAGCAGATCGGCATCCGCCGCGCATTGGGCGCGACCCGGCGCGACATCCTGCGCTATTTTCAGACCGAGAACCTGCTGATCGCCGGTGCCGGCGTGGTGCTGGGTGCGATCCTCGCGGTCGGCCTGAACCTCTGGATGATGCTGCAACTCGCGATGGACCGGATGCCGCTGGCGTACGTGCTGGTCGGAATCATCGTGCTGCTGTTGCTGGGGCAGGGCGCGGTCTTCGCGCCGGCGCGTCGTGCGTCGCGCGTGTCGCCGGTGGAAGCGACGAGGAGCGTGTGACATTGCCGTTCCCCTCTCCCTTCGGGAGAGGGTGCCGTGAAGCGGCGGGTGAGGGTTCGGGCTGGCGAGAAATATCGCGCACGACCGAACCCTCACCCCCAACCCCTCTCCCGAAGGGAGAGGGGAGACATGAAGAAGGTGGATGAAATGTTTGCCTACTATCTCGATCTCGCGTTGCGCAGCCTGAAGCGCAACAAGGCGCTCACAGGGCTGATGATCATCACCATTGGCTTCGGCGTGGCCGCGTCGATGACGACATGGTCGGTGTTCCGCGCGGTGTCGGGCGATCCGATTCCGTGGAAATCCTCGAAGTTGTTTGTGCCGCAGATCGACAACTGGGGCCCGGCCGGGCATGGCCCCAAGGACACCAGCAAAGAGCCGCCGGATGCAATGGATTACACCGACGCGATCGCGCTGATGCGCGACCATCGCGCGAAGTACCAGTCCGCGATGTATCAGGTCGGTGCGGCCGTGACCCCGCAGCGGGTGGGCCAGCATCCGATCACCGCGATCGGCGAAGCGGTCTACAGCGAGTTCTTCCCGATGCTGGATGTGCCGTTCAAATACGGCAGCGGCTGGAGCGCGGCGGACGACGATCATCGCGCGCAGGTCGCGGTGATCAGCAGCCACCTCAATGACAAGGCGTTCGGTGGCGGCGACAGCGTGGGCAAGACGCTGAACGTCGATGGCCACGAGTACCGTGTGGTCGGCGTGCTCGGTGACTGGCATCCGCAGCCGCAGTTCTACGACGTGGTCAACACCGGCGGCTTCAGCGAAGGCGGCGGCAACATCTTCGTTCCGTTCACCACTGCCATCGCCAACAGCATGAACAACAACGGCAACACCAATTGCGTCGATGCACCCAAGGAACCGGGCTTCGTCGGGCTGCAGCATTCCGAGTGCGTGTGGATCGCGTTCATGGTGCAACTCGACGACGCGGCCGCCGTGCAGCAGTACAAGCAATACCTGGACAACTACGCAGCCGTCCAACAGCAGGCGGGGCGCTTCACTTGGTCGCCCAACAATCGTTTGCGCGGATTGATGGACTGGCTGGACCATGAGCACGTGGTGCCGTCGGACACCAAGATTTCGCTGTACGTGGCGCTTGGATTGTTGCTGGTGTGCCTCGTGAATACCGCCGGACTGCTGCTGGCGAAGTTCCTGCGACGCGCCAGCGAGATCGGCGTGCGTCGCGCGCTGGGCGCGTCGCGTCGCGAGATCTACACGCAGTTCCTGATCGAGTCGGGCATGGTCGGCGTTGCCGGCGGGGTGCTGGGACTGGCGTTGACCGGTCTCGGCATCAGCGGCGTCAGTTGGGTGCTGCCGCGCGACATCGCCGCGCTGGCACATCTGGACGTTTCGTTGCTGATCACCACGCTCGCCGTCGCGATCGTTGCAACGATGCTGGCGGGCCTCTACCCCACGATGCGCGCGGCGGCGGTGCAGCCAGCGTGGCAGTTGAAGTCGAATTGAGCAGCTGAGCGCATGCAGATGCGGCCCGACACCAACAAACGTTTCGCCATTCCGGGGCCATCGCCCGCTCCATCGGCGACGGAACCCGACTGCGTTGGCAGGATTGCCAACGCGAACGCCGCAGGCGGCGCGCAGCGCGAGTCAATCGGTCTGAACCCGCTCGCAAACCAATTCCGGGTTCTGCGCTTCGCGCAACCCCGGAATGACAAAGAAGTGAGGACGCCAACATGACACTCCATCCCATCCTCGCGGCGCTGAAGAAACACAAGGCCGGCGTCACCCTGATCACGCTGCAGATCGCGCTGACGCTGGCGATCGTGTGCAACGCGGTGTTCATCATCGGCCAGCGCGTCGAACGGGTGCATCGGCCGACCGGCATCGACGAGCAGAACCTGTTCCTGATCCAACAGGCCTATGTGGGGGCGCCGACGGGCGACGATGCGGCGTCGATCGAGAAACTCGACGCGATGCAACGCAGCGACCTCGCCACCCTGCGCGGCTTGCCCGACGTGGAGGCGGTGGCGGCCATCAACTCGCTGCCGCTGCTGCAATCGTCGTGGACGGGTGGCGTCGGCCTGAAGCCCGACCAGCAGCACAGCACCGAGCACGCCGCCTACTATTTCGGCGACGACCAGATGCTGAATACGCTGGGCCTGCAACTGGTCGCGGGCCGCAACTTCACTTCCAGCGAAATCAGCAACCGCGGCTTCCGCGGCGTCGGCGAGCCGCCGATGGTGATCGTCACCAAGGCGCTCGCCGACAAGCTGTTTCCGAAGGGCGACGCACTGGGCAAGACCGTCTATCTCGACGGGCTGGCGATACCGAGCACGATCATCGGCGTGGTGGAGCGCATGCAGATTCCGGCCGCCGGAGGGTGGGGCGACAGTTTCGCGTGGAACTCGGTGCTGCAACCGATACGCCTCGATGCGAACTACACCCGCACCGCAGTGCGCGCGAGGCCGGGGCGCCTGGACGCTGCGATGCGCGAGGCGCGCGAGGGACTCTTCAACGCCAACCCGATGCGCGTACTCGAGAACCAGCCGGACATCGGCATCGGCATCATGCCGTTCTCCGAAATTCGTGCGCGTGCGTACCGCGCCGATATCGGCATGGCCGTCCTGATGGGTGTGATCTGCCTGATCCTGCTGTGCGTCACCGCCGCAGGCATCGTGGGCCTCACCAGTTTCTGGGTGGGCCAGCGGCGCAAGCAGATCGGCATCCGCCGCGCGCTGGGCGCGACCCGCAACGACATCCTGCGTTACTTCCAGACCGAGAACCTGCTGATCGCGGGCGCGGGCGTGGTGCTGGGCGCGATCCTGGCGGTGGGGCTGAACCTCTGGATGATGAAACAGTTCGCGATGGACCGGATGTCGCTGCTGTACGTGCTGGTCGGAATCGTCGTCCTGATGCTGCTGGGGCAGGGCGCGGTATTCGCGCCGGCAAGGCGCGCCTCGCGGGTGTCACCGGTGGAGGCGACGCGGAGCGTGTGATGCGCATACAGCACGGCAGCTCCATCCTTTGTCATTCCGGGGGTACCCGCAGCTTCATCGCGGGTAGAACCCGGAATCGGTCTTGTCCGGCTCAGAAACCGATTGACTCGCGCCATCCCTGGCGCACGCGCTGCGCGCCGCCTTCGGCGTTCGCGTTTGCGCTCCTGCAAACGCAGTCGGGTTCCGCACTTTGCGCGGCTCCGGAATGACGAGCAAAAAATCAGGAGCCAACATGTTCGCGTACTACCTCGACCTTGCCATCCGCAGCCTCAAGCGCAACCCCATGCTCACCTTTCTGATGGTGCTGGCCATTGCCATCGGTATCGGCGCGTCGATGACCACGCTGACGGTGATGCACATCCTTTCGGGCGACCCGCTGCCGGGCAAAAGCGCGCGCATTTTTTATCCGCAGGTGGATCCCACTCCGGCCGATTGGTACAACCCGAGGCATCCGCTCGAAGTGATGGACGACCGCTCGGCACTGGATCTGTGGGCAGCGCATCGGGCCGATCGCCAGGCACTCATCGTGCAAAGCCCTGTGAAAGTGAGTGCGCCTGGCGTGGACCGTCCACCGCTGATGCTGACGCTGCTGGCCACCACCTCGGACTTCTTCCCGATGTTCGAGGTGCCGTTCGAGTACGGCGGCGCGTGGACGCCTTCAGATGAAACGGGCCATGCGCGTGTCGCGGTGATTTCGTCCGACCTCAACGACAAGTTGTTCGGTGGCAAGAACAGCGTGGGCAAGACCATGCGCCTGAAGGACAGCGACGTGCGCATCGTGGGCGTGCTGAAGCCGTGGCGGCCCACGCCGCTGTTCTACGATGCGGAAGGAGGCTTCACCGGAAACGGTTACGACACGAGCTATTACGCCAAGCCGGAGGACGTATTCATGCCGTTCCAGAGTGCGCTGGAAGTCAATGACGGCAATTTCTTCCAGTTCACCTGTTGGGGCAACGGACCATCGGTTCCGGGGCACCTGGAGGGCTCGCCGTGCCTTTGGGTCGCGCTGTGGGTTGAGCTGGACGGTCCGGCCAAGGTCGCCGGCTACCGCGCGTTCCTCAAGCACTACGCCGAGCAGCAAAAGGCGCTCGGGCGTTTCGCCAACACCGACACGCGCATGCTGGATTTGATGCAGCGGCTGGATTATGCACAGGTGATTCCGAAGAACGTGCGACTGCAAACCTGGCTGGCGTTCGCGTTCCTTGCCATCTGCCTGTTCAACACGGTGGGCTTGCTGCTGGCGAAATTCCTGCGCCGCGCCGGCGAGATCGGTGTGCGTCGCGCGCTGGGGGCCTCGCGGCGCTCGGTGTTCGCACAGTGCCTGACCGAAGCCGGACTGATCGGTTTCATCGGGGGCGTCGGTGGCTGGGCGCTGACGCTGCTCGGCCTGTGGTTGGTGCGCCGGCAACAGACTCCGTACTCCGATCTCGTGCAGATGGATGTGTCGATGTTCGTGGTCACCTTCGTGCTGGCGGTTGTGGTGAGTTTGCTTGCGGGTGCGTTGCCCGCGCTGCGCGCCAGTCGCATCGCACCGGCCCTGCAACTCAAGACACTGTAAGGGTGACCGACATGCAAATCCGCCCCATCCTTGCCGCGCTGAAAAAACACAAGCTCGCAACTTTCCTCATCGCGATGGAAATCGCGCTGGCCTGTGCGGTACTGGTGAACGCGGTGTTCCTGATTGCCAGCCGCCTGTCGGCGATGCACATCAACAGCGGCGTGGATGAGGCCTCGCTCGGCACGATCGTGGTCACGGGATTCGACCCGAAGCAGGCGACCGATCTGAATGCGCGCATGATCGCGGGCCTCGGGGCGATTTCCGGGGTCGAATCGGTGCATGCAATCAGCTCGGTGCCGTTCGGGCCGCAATGGGGCGTATCCGGCATGACGCTTGATCAGGCCGGCAAGCAGCCGGGAGCCGTGGTCGAGTTTTACGACGGCAATCCGGGCACCCCGGAAGCGCTGGGGCTGAAGCTGGTGGCCGGCCATTTGCCGTCGGCCGATGATTATCAACCCTTGCAGGGCCAGGACTATTTCCCGGCATCGTCACGCGTGCTGGTCACGCGCTCGTTGGCCGAGAAACTGTGGCCGGGCGAAAACCCCCTGGGCAAGCAGTTCTGGGCCGCCAAGTGGCAGTTCCGCGTGATCGGCGTCGTGGCGAACCTGTCGGTGTCGCAGTACACCGAGAACGGCGAACATGGCGCGGAGTGGTGCGTATTCGTGCCGGTGCAGGCAAGTGGCCAGCTTGCCGGCACTTACCTGATCCGCGCCAAGCCCCGGGATCTGGAACGCGTGATGACCCAGGCGCGCGCCGCCGTTGCAAAGATCGCGCCGGACGTGGTGCTCGATTATGCCAACAGCCGCACCATCGACTATTTGCGTGAGCGCTTTTTCAGGAATGACCGCGCGATGGCGGGCCTGCTGGTGGGCGTGATCGTGGCGCTGCTGGGCGTCACCGCATTCGGGATCGTGGGGCTGGCGAGTTTCTGGGTCGCGCAACGGCGCAAGCAGATCGGCATCCGCCGCGCGCTCGGTGCCACGCGCGTGGACATCTTGCGCTACTTCCAGACCGAGAACTTCCTGATCGTCACGTTCGGAATCGTGCTGGGCATCGTGCTGGCGGTCGCTGTCAACCTTGCTCTGATGAAGTGGTTCGAAGTCTCGCGCTTGCCGCTGTGGTACCTGCCGGTCGGCGCGGTGGTGTTGTGGCTGCTCGGGCAGCTTGCGGTGCTGGCGCCGGCGCTGCGCGCGGCGGCGGTGCCGCCGGTGGTGGCGACGCGGAGCGTGTGATGCTGCTGTTTCATTCTCCCTCCGGGAGAAGGTGCCCCGACTACGGCCGATGGGATCGGCCGTGAACGGCGCAAGCCGGCCCGAAGGGCGAGCGCCATGGATGGCGCGAGTAAGGGGCGGATGAGGGTACGCCACTTGCGTGATACCTGCGCAAGAGCCGAACCCTCACCCGGCGCTTCGCGCAAAAGAAGAAGCGGCGTTGCACGCCCCCTCTCCCGCAGGGATAGGGGAGCTGAATCAGGAGACGATTGAATGTTTGGCTACTACCTCGACCTCGCATTGCGCAGTTTCAAACGCAATCGCGTGCTGACCGCGCTGATGGTGCTTGCGCTCGGGCTGGGCATCGGCGCGTCGATCACCACGCTCACGGTGTTGAAGCTGCTTTCCGGCGACCCACTCCCGCAGAAGAGCGCGCGCATTTTTGCACCTGAAATCGATCCCTTGACCGCTGCGAGTACCACGCCGGCGGAAAAGTTGTTCCAGAGATGGGGCAACCTGATGACCTATACGGATGCGATGAATCTGCTGCACGCCCGCAAGGCCGAACGGCAGGCGGTGATGGCGCTGGCGTCGAGCAAGGTCACGCCGCAAACGCCGGGGCAGCATCCATTCTTCAGCGATGGCGTGGTCACCACGTCGGATTTCTTCACGATGTTCGATGCGTCGTTCCAGTACGGCAGTGGCTGGAGCGCGGAAGACGACGAGAATCGCGCGCACGTCGTCGTGATCGCCGGGTTCCTCAACGACAAATTGTTTGGCGGGGCCAACAGCGTCGGTAGGATCTTGCGCGTCAACGATCACGACTACCGCATCGTTGGCGTGCTGAAGCCGTGGGCACCACAACCGCGCTTCTACGCCGCGAACCTCGGTGGCCGTGGCTATGGCAACGGTGATGCGTTGTTCATGCCGCTGCAGGCCGCGATCGCGGACAAGGTGAATACGCAGACCGTCAATTGCTTCGATTCGGATGTCGACATCGACCATCTGGAAACCGCGCCGTGCGCATGGGTGTCGACGTGGGTGGAACTGGCGAACGCGTCGGATGCGAATGCCTACAAGACCTTTCTCTCCAATTACGTCGCGCAGCAGATTTCACTCGGACGGTTGCACCACCCCGAAGTGGCGCTGCCGAACATGATGGATTTCCTTGCGCAGCAACGAGTCGTGCCTGACGACGCGCGCATGCAGACCAACCTCGCCTTCGGATTCCTGCTGATATGCGTGGTCAATACCGTGGGTCTGTTGCTTGCGAAGTGCCTGCGTCGCTCGCGCGAGATCGGTGTGCGCCGTGCGCTGGGTGCGACACGTGCGGCGGTGTTCACGCAGTTCATGGTCGAATCCGGCATGGTCGGCATAGCGGGGGGCGTGCTCGGATTGGTCTTCGCAGAACTCGGGCTGTGGGCGATCCGCCAGCAGCCTGCGGAATATGCCAGCCTGGCGCATCTCGACGTTTCCATGTTCATCGCCACCTTCGTGATCGCGCTGATCGCAAGCCTCATTGCTGGTCTGTTGCCCGCGTGGCGCGCCTGTGTCGTCGCGCCGGCGCCGCAACTCAAATCCGTGTAGGAGCGGTGGGAGCCGCGATCGGGCCTACCGGCCCTCCTACAAGAGCAGTTCTCGCAGGAGCAACCATCATGGACATCCAACCCATCTTCGCCGCGTTGCGCAAGCACAAGATTCCGGCCGCACTCATCGTGCTGGAAATCGCGCTGGCATGCGCAGTGCTGTGCAACGCGGTATTCATGATCGGCCAGCGTGTCGGCGAGATCCATTCCCCGAACGGGATCGACGAGAACGGCATCGTGGACATAGGTGTCCAGGGCATCAATCCCGATACCGCGAATGCCGACATCCCGCGCTACCTCGCCACGTTGCGGGAAATTCCGGGAGTCATCGCGGCGGCAGCGGTCAACATGATGCCGCTCGGCAACAACAGCTGGAACATGAATGCGGCCACATCGCCCGACCAGCTGCTGGCGAAGGACAGTCCCAACGTCGCGGAATACCTGTTCACGCAGGGTGGCCCCGATGCACTTGGTCTGCGACTGCTGCAGGGGCGATTCTTCAACGACGACGAATACGCCGACAGCAAACTGGGCAACAATTTTCTCCCGAGTGCGCACGTGGTGCTGGTGACGCAAAGCCTGGCCAAGCGCCTGTGGCCGGAGGCGAATGCGCTCGGCAAACCGCTCTGGATCGGAAAGAACAATCGTTACACGGTGGTTGGCATCGTCGCGGACGTGCTGCGCCCCGATGCGAACGGTGGCACCGCGGCGCACTATCTCTCGGCGTTCTTTCCGGTCAGCCCGGAACTGACCATCCAGGAGTTCGTGGTGCGCAGCGCGCCCCAAGATCGCGATCGAATCGTGCGCGATGGCGTGCAGAAGCTTGAAGCACTGTCGCCGTCGGTGGTCGTGAAAGGCCAGACTTTCGCGGAAATCCGCGACAAGTATTTCGCCAACGCGCGCAGCATGGTCTGGATGCTGGTGCTGGTGTGCGTGGTGATGCTGGCGGTGACCGCGTTCGGCATCGTGGGCCTGACCAGTTTCTGGGTCGGGCAGCGGCGGCGGCAGATCGGCATCCGCCGCGCGGTCGGCGCGACGCGCGCGCACGTCATGCAGTATTTCCAGACGGAAAATTTCCTGTTGAGCAGTGCCGGCGTCGCGATCGGGATGGTGCTGGCGTTCGGCATCAACCTGTACCTGATGCAGCACTACCAGACCACGCGCCTGCCTTGGTACTACCTGCCGGTCAGCGCCATTGCCTTGTGGGTGCTTGGCCAGCTTGCGGTGCTCGGCCCGGCGTTGCGCGCGGCCAGCGTGCCGCCGGTGGTGGCGACAAGAGACGGGTAGTTTGCTGTTCCCTTCTCCCTCCGGGAGAAGGTGCCCCGACTACGGCCGATGGGATCGGCCGTGAACGGCG
>JAGWZT010000318.1 GCA_018971925.1 Lysobacteraceae bacterium
CAGCGCCGCACCACGCGCTACGACATCGACCTGTTCAAGTGCATCTACTGCGGCTTCTGCGAGGAAAGCTGCCCGGTCGATTCGATCGTGCTGACCGACATCCTGGAATACCACATGGAACGCCGTGGCGAGAACGTGATAACCAAGCCGCAACTGCTGGCGGTGGGCGACCGCTTCGAGGCGAGCATCGCGGCCAATCGCGCGCAAGACGCGGCCTATCGGTGATGCCCATGCCAATGACCCATGCAACCTTCCAGATGGTCTGCTTCATCGCTTTCGCCGTGGTCGCGGTAGGCGCCGGATTGGCGGTGGTATCGGTGAAGAACACCGTGCACGCCGTACTGGCACTGGTGCTGACGTTCTTCTCGACCGCGTGCCTGTGGATCCTGGCCGAGGCGGAATTTCTCGGGCTGGCGCTGGTGGTGGTGTACGTCGGTGCGGTGATGGTGCTGTTCCTGTTCGTGGTGATGATGCTGGACATCGACCTCGAACCGCTGCGCGAAGGATTCATCAAGTACCTGCCGGTGGGCATCGGCGCCGCGGTGATCATGCTGATCGAGATGCTGGGCATCATCGGCGTCCGGGCATTCAACGTGCAGGCGGGGCCGAATCCCGCCGGAGTCTCGAATGTCGAATGGCTGGGGCAGGCGTTGTTCACGCGTTTCCTGCTGCCATTCGAAATCGCCGCGTTGATCCTGACGGTCGGCCTGGTCGCCGCGGTGGTGCTGGCCTTGCGCGCGCGCACTTTTTCCAAGCGCCAGAACCCGGCCGCGCAGTCGGCGACCCGTGCCGCGGGCCGCGTGCGAATGGTGAAGATGGCCGCGGTCGCGCCGCCGGCGCCCCCGAGTGCCAAGGAGCCGCAGGCATGAGCATCCCTCTTTCCTGGTACATCGTGTTCGCGACGGTGCTGTTCTGCATCTCGATCGCGGGCATCTTCATCAACCGCAAGAACGTGATCGTGCTGCTGATGTGCATCGAGCTGATGCTGCTCGCCGTCAACACCAACTTCGTCGCATTCTCGCGCTTCCTCGGCAATCCGGCGGGGCAGGTGTTCGTGTTCTTCATCCTGACGGTGGCGGCCGCGGAATCGGCCATCGGGTTGGCCATCGTCGTGTTGATGTTCCGCAACCGCCGCACGATCAACGTCGGCGAAATCGATTCGCTGCGTTACTAGGGAGAGGCCAGTGATACATCGTCACATGCGATGCCGCGCCTCCCTCGACGCGGCCAACCGGCAAGACAGTGCCGTGATCCATGAGGTGCAAGCGTGATCAGCCAGAATCTCCTGATAGTGCTGGCCGCGGCGCCGCTGGTGGGCGCGTTGATCGCGGGACTCCTGCGCAACCAGATCGGCCGCGCCGGGTCGGCGGGCATCGCGATCGTGTCGGTGGCGATCTCGTTCGCGCTGTCGTGCGTGGTGTTCTGGCAACTGGTGTGGGGCGGCGCGCCGGTCTTCAACCACGACGTCTATACATGGCTGGAAGTCGGCAAGTTGACGGTCGGCATCGGCTTCCTCGTCGACCGGCTGACCGCGTTGATGCTGGTGGTGGTGACCTTCGTGTCGCTGATGGTGCACATCTACACCATCGGTTACATGCGCGACGATACCGGTTTCCAGCGCTTCTTCGCCTACATCGCGTTGTTCACCTTCTCGATGCTGATGCTGGTGCTGGCCAACAACTTCCTGCAGCTGTTCATCGGCTGGGAACTGGTGGGTTTGGTGTCGTACCTGCTGATCGGGTTCTGGTTCGAGCGTCCCAGCGCTAGCTTTGCCGCGTTGAAGGCGTTCCTGGTCAACCGCGTCGGCGATTTCGGTTTCATCCTCGGCATCGCCTGCGTGCTGTATGCCTTCCATACGCTGGACTATTCCGCCGTGTTCGCGCAGGCGCCGGACCTCGCGGGCCGTACCATCGAAGTGGTCGGTGGCCATCCATGGTCGCTGGCCACACTGATCTGCCTGCTGCTGTTCGTGGGCGCCTGCGGCAAGTCCGCGCAGGTGCCGTTGCACGTGTGGCTGCCCGACTCCATGGAAGGCCCGACGCCGATTTCGGCTCTGATCCACGCCGCGACCATGGTCACGGCCGGCATCTTCATGGTCGCCCGCATGTCGCCGCTGTTCGAGCTGAGCGACACGGCGCTGAATTTCGTGCTCGTGATCGGTTCGATCACCGCCTTGTTCATGGGCTTCCTGGGCATGATCCAGAACGACATCAAGCGCGTCGTCGCGTACTCCACGCTCAGCCAGCTCGGGTACATGACGGTGGCCCTGGGCGCCTCGGCCTACTCGGCGGCGGTGTTCCACCTGATGACGCACGCCTTCTTCAAGGCCCTGCTGTTCCTGGGCGCGGGCTCGGTGATCATCGGCATGCACCACGACCAGGACATCCGCAACATGGGCGGCCTGCGCAAGTACATGCCCATCACGTGGATCACGTCGCTGCTGGGTTCGCTCGCGCTGATCGGCACACCGCTGTTCTCGGGCTTCTACTCGAAGGACTCGATCATCGAGGCCGTGGGCGCCAGCCACCTGCCGGGCGCGCAGTTCGCGTACTTAGCCGTCATCGTCGGCGTGTTCGTCACGGCGTTCTATTCGTTCCGGATGTACTTCCTCGTGTTCCACGGCGAAGAGCGCTTCCGCAACCCGCCGTTCCCGGCGCCGGACGCCCACGCGCACGACGACCACGGCCATGCGCACGATGACCACGGGCACGACCACGGCCACGGCCATGCGCACGAGCCGCACGAGACGCCCTGGGTCGTCACGCTGCCGCTGGTGCTGCTCGCCATCCCGTCGGTCGTGATCGGCGCGATGACCATCGCCCCGATGCTGTTCGGCGACTTCTTCAACGGCGCGATCTTCGTCAACAACGAAGCCCACCCCGCGATGGAAGAACTCAAGAAGGACTTCACCGGCTGGCAGGCCATGGGCCTGCACGCCTTCACCTCGCTGCCGTTCTACCTGGCGCTGGCGGGCGTGGCGGTGTCGTTCTGGTTCTACATCCTGAATCCGTCGATCCCGAAGAAGCTGCGCGAGCTGCTGTCGCCGATCGTCACGATCCTCGAGAACAAGTACTACTTCGACTGGATCAACGAGAACATCATCGCCGCCTTCG
>JAGWZT010000015.1 GCA_018971925.1 Lysobacteraceae bacterium
GGCCACCACGACCTTGAGCGGCCACGCCGCGGATTCCAGCAACGGTGTTGCCCAGGCATCTTCGCCATCGTCGCGCGTGCCTGCGGACATTTCCACGAAACCGCCGAAGATCGAGCGCGCGGCGGAGCCGGAGCCGCGACGCGCCAGTACCGACAATTCGCGCGGTTGCAGGTGCAGGTCCAGGGCGCGATCGGCCGCCACCGCCAACGCCGCGAAACCGGACGCCGATGATGCGAGCCCCGCGCCGGTCGGAAAGTCGTTGCCGGATTCGACGCACGCGCGGGTGGCAACGCCGGCGCGCGCGCGGAACAGATCGAGGAAGGCGCTGATCTTGCGGCTTTGTGCTTCATCGCGCTCGCCGTTCAATTTGATGTCGTCGGTGGCGAGTGCGTCGTCGAAGCGCACGCGCGTGCGCGTGTGCAGCGCATCCAGTGTGATCGACAGCGATCCCGCGGCCGGCAGGTTCAACGCGGCGTCGCGCTTGCCCCAGTATTTGACCAGCGCGATGTTGGGTTGGGCAGTGACGGTAGCTTCGCCGGTAGCGGCACTCATGGAAAGACTCTTGGAAGATGAAGCGGGACAACCAACAGGCTCGCCATTCCGGGGCCAGCACCGGCTCGTCGGTGATGGAACCCGGAATCCGTTGCCTCCGTCGGCCAATGCAATCCGGAATGACGACAGGAGAGGTATCGGGCGTCCGGGAAAATCAGTCGAGATACCTGTTCCCACGGAACCATTGTATTGCGTCGGCCAGGGCTTCCCGCGCCGGACGCGCCCGGTAGCCGAGCTCGGCTTCGGCACGCCGGCTCGAAAAGTACATCCTGTGCCGTGCCAGCTTGACGCCATCCACCGTGACGTTCGGTGCGGCGCCCGTGACACGCGCCCAGGCCTCGGCCACATGGGCAACCGGCAACACGGCGGCGTGCGGCAGTTGCAGCCAGGGCGCACGGTGTCCGGTCAGTTCGGCGACGGCGGCAAGAATCGCCTTCAGGCTCATGTTCTCGCCGCCCAGCACGTAACGCCGTCCGCGTTGGCCGCGCTCGTAGGCGAGCACCTGGCCTTCGGCGACGTCGTCGACGTGGACGACGCACAGGCCCGTATCGACGAACGCCGGCATCCGTCCGCGTGCGGCATCGAGGATCACGCGCCCGGTCGGCGTCGGCTTGCGGTCACGCGGACCTACGGGCGCAGCGGGATTGACGATCACGATATCGGAACCGGCTCGCGCGCAGCGGCGCACCAGTGCCTCCGACAGGAACTTGGAACGCTTGTACGCGCCGATCATGTCGGCGAGGTGTGCCGGTGTATCTTCATCGGATGGCGTGCCGTCGTGATGCAGGCCCAGTGTCGCGACGCTGGAAGTGTGCACGACACGCCGGACGCCGCAGCGTTGCGCGGCCATCAGGATGGCATGCGTGCCGCGTACGTTTGTCCTGCGAATTTCATGTGGATCGCGCGCCCACAACCGATAGTCCGCGGCGACGTGGAACAGGCCTTCGCAGCCCAGCAACGCGCGTTCCAGCGAGGTCGGGTCGAGCAGGTCGCCACGCACGATTTCGACGTCCACGCCATCGATGTTGGCGGTGTCGCTGGATGGCCGCGCGAGCGCGCGCACCGCGTAACCGTGGCGCAACAGCGCGTGCACCACGGCCGAGCCGACGAATCCGTTGGCGCCACTGACGAGGACGCGCCCGCTCATGCAGCGAGTGCCGCGGCGGTTGCGAGCGAGCGGCGCGCACGCCGGTAGTCGCGCGACAGCGCATGCACGGCGCGCCAGGTGGCGGGGCCGCCGAAGGCGATCGCCGCGACCATGCGCAGCGACCATCCTTCGTCGGCGCCGTCCAGTGCACGCACGATGCCCGCGGGCAGTTCCCGCGCCGCCGGATCGCAGATGGCTTTCACCACGACGAACGGCAGCTTCGCGCGCAGCGCCACTGCAGCGACCGGCGCAGCTTCCATGTCCACAGCGAGGGCGCCGCTGCGTTCGGCCAGCGCCCGCTTTTCGGATGGCGTCGCCACCGGCTGCGTCGCCGACCAGAGCGTACCGCGGCGCACATGCAGGGCCGCGGAAAGCGCTGCAGCCAGTTGTTCGCTTGCATCGGCATCGGTGGCGAACCCGGGATCATCGCGCGCATAGCGGATGCGATCGACGATCAACACGTCACCCGCCGCAAGCGTGGCATCCAGCGCGCCGGCCACGCCCCAGTTCGCCAGCCGCGCGACGCCGCAGGCGAGCAGCCGCTCCGCCGCGCGCATCGCGTTGTGCGGGCCGATGCCGGATACCGCAATCCATCCGCCGCGCCAGCGCACGCAATCACCCGGGTGCATGCCGTGCACGCCGATGCTGTGCGCTTCGGCGGGAAGCGCCACGACCAGGCCCGTGCCTTCAGTGGGGCCGCCCGGCGTGGACATTGCGGAAGCGCACCAGCGCCCAGTAAGGAAAGTAGCGACTGTAGCCGTGGTACTTCAGGTAGAACACGCGCGGGAACCCCGGCGCGTTGAAGCGGGCGTCGTGCCATTCGCCGCCGGTTTGGGTCCTGAGCAGATATTCGACGCCGCGCGCCACCGCCGGGCTGCCGGCCGCGCCCGCGGCCATCAGTCCCAGCAGAGCCCATGCCGTCTGCGCGGGACCACTGTGCGCGCCGCGCCCGCGCAATTCCGGATCAAGATAACTGTCGTTGCCTTCGCCCCAGCCGCCATCGGCCTGCTGCACGGATTTCAGCCACTTCACGGCGCGCCGGACCGGGGCTTCGCCGGCCGCCATGCCGGCGGCGCGCAGCGCCACCAGCACCGACCACGTGCCGTAGATGTAATTGGTGCCCCAGCGCCCGAACCAAGCGCCTTCCGGGGTCTGTTCGTCCAGCAGGAACCGCATCGCGCGTTCGCGCGCCGCGCGATCCTGTTCGCGGTCGACCAACGACAGCAAGGTCAGCACGCGGCCGCTGACGTCACTGGTGGACGGGTCAAGCAGCGCGCCATGATCAGCGAACGGAATCTGGTTGAGCCACTGGTGATCGTTGTCGGCGTCGAAGGCGGCAAAGCCGCCGTTCTCCGATTGCATGCCGCACAGCCAGCCAACGGCGCGCTCGATCGAGCCCGCGAATTTCACGCGCTGCGGCGACTGGTGCAGCGCACGCGCCACGACCGCGGTGTCATCGAGGTCGGGATAGGCATCGTTCCTAAACTGGAACGCCCAGCCTCCGCCGGGAAGCTGCGGGCGATAACTTCGCCAATCGCCCGGTTCATCGAGCAACTGGCGACTGGTCAGCCATTCAAGCGCGCGCCCGATCGCCGCGGCCGGCGCGCCGCCGTCCTCCTGCAACGCGAGGCAAGTCAGCCCGGTATCCCAGACCGGCGACACGCAGGGCTGGCACCAGGCGACGTCGTCGTGCACGACCAGCAGGTCATCGATGGCCTTGCGCGTTTCGCGGCGCGCGGGATGTTCGGCCGCATAACCGAGCAACGCCAGCGCCTCGTAGGCGTTGACCATCGCAGGAAAGATCGCGCCCAGGCCGCCGTCGCCGTTGCGGCGTTCGAGTATCCAGTCCCCGGCGCGTTTCAGGGCATGCCTGCGCAGGCGGCCGGGCATCAGCGGTTCGAAACGCCGCACGACATGGTCGCACGCGAACAGCAACCGGTTCAGCAGCGAACGCGCGTGGAAATAGTGTTGTTCCTGTTCCGGCGGCGTGACGAACAGTTCCCTGACGTGCATGCCGAGCGGATTGGCCGCACGCGGTTTCAAAGTGGTCAACACCGACAGCGGCACCATCACGGTGCGCGACCAATACGACACCTTGCCGAGGTTGAAGGGGAACCAGCGCGGCAACAGCACGATTTCGACCGGCAGGAAGGGAACCCCTCGCCACGGCAGTTCGCCGAACAGCGCCAGCGCGATGCGGGTGAACACGTTGCTGCGCGCGGCGCCTCCGTGCGCGAGGATCGCCGCGCGGGCACGCGCCATGTGCGGCGCATCGGCGCGGTCGCCGGCCAGCTTCAGCGCGAAATAGCATTTCACACTGCAGCTCACGTCGAGCGCGCCGCCGGGGTACAGCGGCCAACCGCCGTCGCGCGACTGGTTCCCGCGCAGGTATCCGGCGAGACGCGATTCCAGCAGGCGGTCGGATTCGCCGAGGTAATGCAGCATCAGGATGTATTCGGCCGGGATCGTGCAGTCGGCTTCCAGCTCGTATTGCCAATAGCCATCCGCGTGCTGGCGGCCAAGGATCCGCGTTCGCGCTGCATCGATGGCCTCGGCAAGAGGATCGCGCGCAGCGGGTTGGCTGCGAACCGTCGGGCCTGCTTGCGGGGTGCCGGAGTCGGGTGGCATGACGTCAGCGGGCCCTACTTGAAGGTCAACGCCTGCGCCGGACCGCAACGGTCGCTGCGCGGCCACGCCAAGCGCGGGTCCGGCAGCAGGCCGCCCCAATCCGTGGCCAGCGCCTGCAGCGGCAGGCCATCGGCCATGCGCGTGAACCAGCTTTGCAGCACGCGGCTGTAGCCCGAGAACAGGCGCGTGACGATCACGATTTTCTTCACCACCTGCCGTGACACCTTTACCTGGGCGCCGGCCGTGAAATCCGGCTTGGCGAGGATCGACGCCAGTGTGCGCATCGCCAACCCCACGGCGATCAGGCAGAAGCGGCGGATGCCGGCTTCCTTTTCCGGGATCAGCAACGTGTAATCGAGCGCATTGCGCAGATGGCTGTGGGCGATGCCGATCAATTGCGCATAGGCCTTGCCGAATGCGTCCGGCACATTGCCGCGGCGGATGTTCTGCAGTTCCACGCCGGCGCGTGCGAACAGGTCGTGCGGCAACCAGCACACGCCGCGCTCGCGGTCTTCCCAGAAGTCCTTGAGGATATTGGTCATCTGCAGGCCCTGGCCGAACGACACGTCCAGCGCCGCCATCGCTTCGCGCTTTTCGGCGATGCGCGGCGAGTACTCGCAGAACAGGTCGGTGAGGGTTTGCCCGACGATGCCGGCCACGTAATAGCAATAGCGATCCATCTCGCGCATGTCGGCGAGGCCTGCGGTGCTGGCACGGCGCTCGAAGCTCGGCATGCCGGTGCACATGATGCGGATGCAGCGTGCCAGCGATTCGCGCTGCGCGAGGTTGAATCCATCGGTCACTTCGATGACGTCGGGCGTATGCGCCACCAGGTCGCGTTCCGCCGCAAGCGTGTTGCCGCGCAGGAGCGGCGCGAGGTCGCGCGCGAACGAGGCCGGATCTTCGGTCGACCCGACCACGCGCGTGAAACGGTCATGGAACTGTTGCTTCACGTCGCCGCCGAGCGATTGTTCGTCCTCGATGGTGTCCGCGATCCGGCACAACAGGTAGGCGTTGGCGATCACCGTGCGCAGGCGCGGATTGAGTTGCGGGATCGTCAGCGCGAAGGTGCGTGATACCGCGGGGAGAATGCGCTCCTGGTAGGCTTCGGCGTCTCGTCGCGATGCGTTGGCGGAAGCTGGGGCGATCATCCTGCTGGTCTCCTTCGGCGCATTGCCGGCCGACGTATCGATCCTACGCATTGTGCGTGAAGATGAGGTGGAAGTGGCGCCGACGCCGTTTTGACATTCACGAGGCGCCCTCGCTAGGCTCGCGGCGCCGCGGCGTGCAGCGCCGACGTGGAGCCGTTTGATGTCTTTTGCAGATCGCGTGGCCGGATACCGTGAACGGGTCGAACGGGCGTTGGAAGCGCGCCTGCCGCCTGCGGAGGCGCGACCGGCCTCCCTGCATGCGGCCATGCGCTACGCGGCGCTGGGTGGCGGCAAGCGCATCCGCCCGTTGCTCTGTTATGCCAGCGGCGAAGTCCTGGGCGTGCCGGCCGATCGCCTCGACGACGCGGCCTGCGCGGTCGAATGCGTGCACGTCTTCTCGCTGGTGCACGACGACCTGCCGGCGATGGACGACGATGCGTTGCGGCGCGGCAAGCCCTCCACGCATGCGGCGTTCGGCGTCGCCACCGCGATCCTCGCGGGCGACGCGCTGCAGACGCGCGCATTCGAAATCCTCGCGGGCGATGGCGCGCACGACGCTGCCGCGCGGCTGGCCATGATCGCGATCCTTGCCAGCGCCACCGGTTCGCAAGGCATGACCGGCGGCCAGGCGGTGGACTTGGAATCCGAAGACAGGCAACTCGCGGCGGCGGACCTCGAAGCACTCGATCGCGACAAGACCGGCAAATTGATCCGCGCGGCGGTATTGATGCCGTGCTGTGCGGTGCCCGACCTGCCGGCCGCCTCGCGCGATGCGCTCGACCGTTTCGCGGAATGCGTGGGGCTCGCTTTCCAGATCAAGGACGACGTGCTGGATGTCGAAGGCGAGCAGGCGCTCACCGGCAAGACCCGGGGTGCAGACGCTGCGCGCGGCAAGGCGACGTATCCGTCCCTGATGGGCCTGGGCGAGGCCAAGCACCGCGCCGATGCGCTGTACGCCGATGCGCTCGCCGCGCTGGAAGGCTTCGGTGGCGCCGCCGAACCGCTGCGCTGGCTGGCGCGTTACATCGTGCATCGGGATCGTTGAGCCTTTGAGTTGATGTCGTGTTGCCGGAGCGCGGATCGCGTATCGCTTATGCACGCACCGCGCTTGCATCGCACGGTGCGAAGCCCGACACTTGCACACATCTGGAGACCGGCCCGTTGCCGGTGGGAATCCCGGGGCGCATGTTGACCAGCCACGACGGGCCGCCAGGGAAGCGTGGCATCTTCGCCGAACTCAGTTATCGCCATGTCTGGCGCGCCGCCGCGGTATACGTTGGTGCGGTGTGGGCGCTCTCGCAGGGCATCGCGCAGTTGAGCGGGCCGTTCGGGCTGCCTGACTGGGTCACGCGCTGGTTCGTGGGTGCCTGTGCGGTCGGATTTCCGTTCTGGGTCGCTTTCGCCTGGTACTACAAGCTGACGCCGGCAGGCTTGAAGCGCGAAGAAGATGTCACCGCTGACGACCCGGCGTTCCACCACGCCACCGGGCGCAAGCTGGATTTCTGGATCATCGGCGTAATGGCTTTGGCCATTGTGCTGCTGGTCACCAATACGTTCGTGCTGCACCGCGACGCGAACAGCACCGCGAACGTGGCCGATGCCAACGCGATCGCGGCGGAACTGGCCAAGGTTCCCTTCAAGTCCGTCGCGGTGCTGCCGCTGACCAATGAAAGCGGAGATCCCAAGCAGCAATATTTTTCCGATGGCCTGTCCGAAGAACTCATTTCGGATCTCACCCAGGTCGACGGATTGAAGGTGATCGGCAAGTACTCCAGCTTCAAGTTTCGTGATTCCAAGGAAAACCCGGCACAGATCGGGGTGGCACTGGGCGTGGCGCACCTGATCATGGGTTCGGTACGCCAACACAAGGACCGCATCCGCGTCACTGTCAGCATGATCAGTGCAAAAGACGGTGCCAGTCTGTGGTCGCACAGCTACGACGAGCAACTCAAGGATGTGTTCGCGATCCAGTCGAAAATCGGCGAGGCCGTGGCCGACGCGCTCAAGGTCAAACTGCTGGGTCATGCCATCGTTGCAGGCGACAAGCCCCCCACCGGCAACGTGGAGGCTTACGAGATGATGTTGCAAGGGCGCGCCATCACGCGCCGTGGCACCGAAGCCAGCCTTCGCCAAGGCATCGCCTTGTACCAGAAGGCGCTCGAACTCGATCCGGGCTACGCCTACGCCTGGGGAATGCTGTCCAATTCACAAATAAACCTCGGCGTGCTCTATCTGGCTGGCGATGCACGCCAGCAGGCCTATGCGCAGGCCCGTGCAGCAGCGGAGAAGGAACAGCTGCTGGCACCGGACGCGGCACACACCCATACCGACCGCGGCTACCTGCTCGCGAACATCGACAACGATCCCGCGGGGGCGTTGGCGGAGTACAAACGCGCCCTCGAGTTGGCACCGAACGACACCACCAGCATGAATTTCGTGGCCGGCGGCTTGGTCAACTTCGGACAACTGCAGGCGGCGGTGGAAATGTACCGCAAGATCCTCACCAGCGATCCGTTGCGCGTCGATATTTATTACAGCATGGTCCTCGCCCAGTTGGGGCAGCGCCAGCTCGACGCCGCCGAGCAGACCCTCCGCAAGGCGTTGACCCTGCAGCCGGATTTCCCTGGTCTGTCCGTGGCCCATGTTGAAATTGCCATCCTGCGGGGCGATACGGACACCGCGACTCGCGAAGCCGCGAAGGAAACCGACCCGGTGTTTGGTCCGTGGGCAAGGGCGCTTGTGAAGCAGATTGCCCCTGATCGGCAATCCGCGGACGCGGCGCTGCGGGACTTTATCGCCAAGTACGGGAAGGATCAGCCGTACCTCGTGTCCGACCTGTACGCACTCCGCAAGCAACCGGACAAGATGTTCGAGTGGCTGCAGCGCGCCTGGACCCAGCACGATCCGGCGCTGATACCCAGTCTTCTTTCCGACCCGTTTGTGCTTGCCTACCAGCACGATCCGCGTTTTGCCGCCTTGTGCAAGCAGGCCGGTTTGCCCACGCCCGGCCAGCCGCTGACTGCTGCTGCCAGCTCGAGCGGGCATTGACGGCGGCGGGATGGGTCGAGCGGGTGCGAAGGCTACGATTTTCAGGGCGTGGTTAGGGCGAACACTGGCCGGGCCGATGCCGGGATGTGGCTTGCGACGGTACAGCAGCAAGCCGGCGGAGTTGCCCATCGGGAACGACGTTGGGTGGCGCCACCGGCGCTCCGTCGGGATTCCTGACAGGTTGCCTTCGCGTCGGGATCCCGAAAAAGCTGCCAGAACCTGTTCCCGGAGGGAGCCGGCATCGCGCCGGAGGTGAAATCGACTGTCGATAAAGCTTACACATTCGATGAACAGACTCGAAATTTTTATATTAAAAACAATAAGTTACATTGTGGCATGAAGAATGCATGATTGGGTGGGTCTTTTACCCACATGGCTTCGCGCCAAAAAAGAGGGGAATTCCACGATGAAACGCTATCTGGTTCTGGCGCTTGCAGCCCTTGTTCTTGCCATTGCGGCGCCGAGCGCTTTCGCGACCCGGGTGATCTTTGATCCACCGACGCCGAATACTGCTCCGCTTGTCATCCCGCCTACCACTGATTGCACCCAAGGCATATACCCGAATAACTACACGCCGTGTCTGGTCGGCCAGCGCGACACCCCCTATACGGTGGAGTTCGTGGATTGTTCGACCCTTTCGGGACTCAATCCTTCCGCCAGCGGTTGGTGCCTTTTCATGACCAACGTCACCGGCGGGCCGCTCAACAAATTCACGTTCCAGTTCACCGTCCCCATCGGGGGATCGCTGGACGGCAGTGATTTGCTTCATTGCGGCAGCCAGCCACCAGGTTTTGCTACGGACAACTGTCAGGATGGCGCGACAGTGGCTGCTGGCGATTTCCTTGACCTGTCCTTCTTTGCTCCGCTCGCAAACAACACCAACTTTTATCTCATAACGGACTTCATCAGCAAACCGGACCCTGCCACTGTCACCGTATCGGTACCCGAGCCGGGTGCGTTGGGTATGTTTGGATTGGGCTTGCTGGCTCTTGGCGTGGGCTTCGGCTTGCGGAAGCGTCGCCAGGCGCAGACGTCCGGGCGCAATGACGCGGTGTGAAGCAACGCAGCACAGATAACTTCCGGCTTCGAATCCGCACTTGAACCCATCTCCGGCAGCGGAGATGGGTTTTTCATTTGCGTCGCGCTTCCGTGAGTCCGCTGTTGGCGTTGGCAACGCGCATGCCGTCGATTGGGATTGGTGGAGCTGAGGAGGATCGAACTCCTGACCTCTGCATTGCGAACGCAGCGCTCTCCCAGCTGAGCTACAGCCCCACACGGATTTTCTTCGGCGCGCCGCAAGACAGGCGCCGCCACGATGGCGCATTGCACGCCAGCGAGCCGCGTATGGTAGCCGGTATGCCGCCGCGCGCCAAGCATTTCGGCTGAAGGTTTCACCTGGAGCCGTTCGCGCTGAGCGTAGTGGCCAGAGACCGCGGAGTCGAAGCGTCTGTCCCGCATTCACCCTTCGACTTCGACGCTTCGCGTCTACGCTCTGGGCGAACGGAATTCAACCTGATGCAGCACTGGCGCGGGCTCCCCGGCCAGCAACGGGGTCAGTTTTGTTTCCAGCACGCCGGCGCGCCAGCCATTCAAGCCTTCCGGCCATGCGCGGGTGACCGCGAATTCCTCGATCAGGCGGCGCGGGCACAGCAGACCGGGCGGGATGTCGAGTTTGATCGCCTCGGACTGGACCACGTCGCGCATCGCGTCCACGGCGCGCTTGGTGTCGCCTCTGGGCGCGGCCGGGATGGACGCCAACGCGGCCAATTCTTCGGGGGCCGCGGTGGCGTCGAGGATTGTCAGCAGCTCCGAACGTTGCGGACCGCGCAGGGCGCGTTGGCCCTTCACGCGTTCGAACAATTCCTGCGAGCCGGCGGGCGGCTGTTGGGACAGCGCCAGCGCGTTCGCGTCGTCGAGTATCCACGGGCGGGGGCGGTCCAGCGTACGCGCCGTCTCGTCGCGCCACAACAGCACGCGCTTTAGGCGCGCACGTGCTTCGAGCGGCCAGTCGGACGCGCTTCGGAACCCACGCTGCGGTTGCGGATCGACCTGTGCGGGGTCGCGATGCGCGCGCTGCGCCAGCCGCGCGCAATCCTCCGCGTGCCACGCTTCGCGTCCGCGCCGTTGCAATTCGGCCGACAATTTTTCGTGCAGGGCGGCGAGATGCGCGACATCCTGCGCAGCGTATTCCAGTTGGCTGGCGGTCAACGGCCGTTGCAGCCAGTCGGAACGGGTTTCGTCCTTGGGGATCTCGATGCCGAGCACGCTGGCCACCAGTTTCTGGTAACTCAAGCCCGGCCCCATGCCGCACAGGGCCGCCGCGATCTGGGTGTCGAACAATGAAAGCGGCGTCCCGTCCAGCAGCGGCGCGAGCGCTTCCATATCTTCGCTGGCGCTGTGCATCACGCACACGCGGCCGCCGACAAGCGCGCGTACGTCCTCGTTCGCTGCATAGGCCAGCGGGTCGAGCAGCCAGCATTGCCCGGCCAGCGCAGCCTGCACCAGCGCCAGTTTGGGGAAGTAGGTGTTGCGGCGCATGAACTCGGTGTCGAGTCCCAGCACCCCGCGATCGGGGAGTGCCCGCAGGCTGGCCGCGTGATCGATCCAGGTGGTGCTCATTGGCGGCTGCGGCGCATCGGTTGGTGTTCCATTTGGCGTCGGTTTGCTATCGTGAACCGCTCAAGATAGCAGCCAGTAGCAGCGCTCGCATGCCGAAGCCGCAATCCCTTACCCGTCAACACGCGATCGGTGGCGCGATCGGGGTGGCGTTGCTGGTGTTCGCACTGGTGTACCGGTTTTTTCCGGAGGCATTGAAGGTCGAGCCGGCCATCCTGAAGTCGCATGCGACGGCGGTGTCCAGCGCGCCCGTTCCGGCGCGGGTGGTGCAACGCCGACTGACCCCGGCCGAGTCTGAACTCAGTGCCGGACCGCCAATATCGCTGGCACCCACGGCGGTGATTGGCGCGCGGGCGCAGGCGGGTGCATTCGGGGGTCAGGCCGGCAAGGGGGAGATTGCGCAATTGCTGACTGGCGCGGGCAAGGCCGCGCGTGCGGGGAACCTGATCGGCCCCGACAAGGACAGTGCGCTGGTGCTGGTGTTGCAGGCCGCCAAACAGGCGCCGGACGATCCGCACGTGAAGGCCGCGGTGTCGCTGCTGCACGCGCGCCTGATCGCGAACGTGCAGCAGTCGCTTGCAACCGGCGACGCCGATGCCGCGCGCGCCAACCTCGATGCGCTGAAACAGTTGCCGGGGTCGCAGGACGACCTGCCCGCGCTGGCCACGCGCATCGACGCCGCGGCCAAGGTGCAGCCCTTGCTGGAGCAGGCCAGCGCGCTGGTGCAGAAGGGCAGGCTGGAAGGCCGGGGCGACGACACCGCGCTCGCGGTGTACCGCAAGGTGCTCGGGCTCGATCCCGAAAATGTGGTCGCGCGCCAGGGGTTGCAACGCGTGCAACAGGGCTCGCTGGATCGCGCATTGAGTGCCGCAGCGCAGAACGACGACGCCCAGGCGGATGCGGCGCTGGCGGACGCCGCGGCGATCCTGCCGTCGTCGCCCGCACTCGCGGACACGCGCGCGCGCATCGTGGCGATGCGCGGTGGACGCGCGGACAACCTGATGTCGCAGGCCGAGTCGGCATTCGACGCTGGCAATCTCGACCTCGCCCAGCGCATCGCGGAGCAGGCGGCAGCGCTGGGCGCGTCCACCGAAACCTTCCTCGCCAAGGTGCAGAACGCGCGTGAGTACGCGAACTACCATCCGGGCCAGGTGTTCACGGATCACTTCCTGGACATCGTGGGGCAGGCGCCGGCGATGGTGGTGATCCCGCGCGGCAACTTCATGATGGGTTCGCCGCAGCGCGGCCGCGTGCAGGCGAGTGCCGAACAGCCGCAGCACGAAGTTACCCTTGCCAAGGGCTTTGCGCTGGCGCGCGCCGAAGTCACGGTCGGGGAGTTTCGCGAGTTCGTGCGCTCGTCCGGTTACGTGCCGGATTCCGATCGGCTCGGCGGTGCTTCGGTGTATGACGAAGCCAACGGGCGCATGCAGGTGCGCGCGGGCGTGGGTTGGCAGGACGATTACGCCGGCCAGCGCGCGAAGCCGAATTATCCTGTCGTCAACGTATCGTGGAACGACGCCCGCGCCTACGCGCAATGGCTGTCCAAGCGTACCGGCCAGCATTACCGCCTCGCGACCGAAGCGGAATACGAATACGCCGAACGCGGCGGTACCACGACGCAATACTGGTGGGGCGACGGCACGCCTGCGCACGCGGTCGAGAATCTCACCGGCAGCGGCGACCGCTCGCCCACGCATCGCAGCTGGGCCAATGCTTTCACGGGTTACAGCGACAACTATTGGGGACCGGCGCCGGTGATGAGTTTCCAGGCCAATCCGTTCGGCCTGTACGACATCGACGGCAATGTCTCGGAGTGGGTCGAGGATTGCTGGCACGAGAACTACGTGCGCGCGCCAACCGACGGCAGCGCGTGGGTGAACCCGGGCTGCGACGAGCGCGTGATCCGCGGCGGCTCCTGGGGCAGCGCACCGGACCAGGATCGTTCCGCGTTCCGCATGGGCGCCGCGGCCGATTCGCGCAGCGGGCGGGTGGGATTCCGTGTCGCGCGCGATTTGTGATGCAGGCCGGGCCGGCGGTGCGCGGTTTCGCCCGCATTCATCCGCCTCTCACGTGACGTTAAACAGCGCCGCGCTAGCCTGCTCGCAGGTAAGCAAGCGGAGTCCGCCATGCGCAATTTCCTGAGGATGTTGATCGGTGTCGCGGTCCTCGCGCTCGCGGGTTGCGTGTATCCCGGCTACACCTACGTGCGCGGTGGTTACGGTGGTTATTACGCCGGGGATGCGTATTACTATGACGACGCTTACGCGCCCGCGTACTACTACGATGGCTATGGTTGCTGCGGTTGGTACGGGCCTTCCGTGAACATCGGGCTCGGCTACTACGGCGGCGGCTATTACCACGGTGGTTACTACCGCCGTGGATACGGCGGCTACCATGGCCACGGTTGGAGCGGCCATTCCCGACAAGGCAGCTGGCATGGTGGTGGTTCGCACGACCGGCATCACCACTGAAGGTTTCCGTGGATCAGCCCGGCTGCTGTCGTACGGCTTCGGTACGACCGCCGTTTACGCACACGCCGCCAACGCTGCACGCAACGCCGGCAAATAACCCGCGCCGAACAGGTTGAGGTGGTTCAACAGGTGGTAAAGGTTGTACAGCGACGCGCGCTCGCGCCAGTCGCGGCATAGCGGCGCGTATTCGGCGTAGGCATGGAAGAACACCGGTGGTGGCGAGCCGAACAGCGCCAGCATCGCGAGCTCGGCTTCGGCCCATCCGTAATGTACCGCGCCGGCGTCGATCAGCGCGGGACCGCCGTCCGCGCATACGTGCAGATTGCCCGACCACAGGTCGCCGTGCAGCAGCACCGGTGGCATCTCCGGAGCGCGCTCGCGCAAATTCGAGCAAATCGATTCGATGGCAAGCACGTCACGCGTGTGGATCAGTCGGCGATCGCGCGCGCGGCGCATCTGCGGCAGCAGACGGCGCTCGGCAAAGAACCGCCAGCCGTCGGCGTCGGGCGTGTTGTCCTGTGGCGAATCGCCGCAGAACCCGTCGCGGTCGAATCCGAAATGTGTGCCGATGACGGAATGTTGCCGCGCGAGCCCGGCGCCCGCCCGCCGCCAATAGTCGGACGCGCGCGGGCCGTCGCCGAGATCTTCCAGCACGATCCGCTCGTCTTCCACCGCGAACATTTCAGGTACGCGCAACGCATGCGCATCGCGCAAAACCGCGAGTCCCCGCGCTTCGGCACGGAAGAAATCGACGGGGACGGCGTGCCGCGACTTCACGATCGCGCGGCGGCCGTCGATCAGTGTGACGTGCTGCAATCCATCGAAGGGAGGACGACTCAAGACAAGCACGCTCACGTGGAGGTGACGTGAGGTTTCGAGCGCAAGTCATTGGTGCCGAAGGAGGGACTCGAACCCTCACGCTTTTAAGGGCGGCGGATTTTGAGTCCGCTGCGTCTACCGATTCCGCCACTTCGGCCAAGCCCTTTAGTATGCGGGAATCACCCTGCACAGGCTAGTGGGCGGGCCCGCGATCGTCCAACCGCAGCGTGCGTTCGCGCCGCAGGTACCACTCGCCCTGGTCGGGTTCGAAGACGCTGCAATGCGTCATTTCGTCCTGGTATACGTGCACGCTGACCGCGAGTTCGGTGCCGCTGGCGTTGCAGATGGTGTGGTGTTCGTGTGGCGGGATGAGGCTCCCGGCCGAACCGGTGCCGGCCCGGATCGCCCCGGCCGGGACGAAGCGATAGTGCACGTCGTCGTGTTCGCGCAGTTCGTATTGCACCACGTCCAGCGCGCCTTGCCATACGGCTTCGACGCACCACATGCCGGCGTGGTCGTGGATCGGGGTGCCCTGGCCGGGGCTCCACGTCATCGCCACCACGCTGTAGCCGTGCTCGGTGCTGCGGTACAGTTCCCGCCGCGCATAGTGCTCCGGGCAGCCCTGGAACACGCATTCGGGCAGGCGCACGTCGCCTGCATGGATGGCTTCGCAAAGCGCGGACCTCAGCGCCCGCATGGTGGCCTCGGTGCCTTGTACGCAGACTGCCGCGTCGAATGCGCGGATCAACCTGTCGCGTCCGGGAAAGTCGATGCTCATGGCACAAGCATATTACGCCGCAGCCCGGCTGGGCCAATGGCGGTCGAGTTCACGAGGCGTCCATGAATTGGCCGATCGCGGCGCCGAAGCGGCCGGTGTCGACCAGGAACGCGTCGTGGCCCTGCGGCGAGTCCAGACCCACGAAAGTCGTGTCGGTACCGGTCGTGCGCAGGTCCTCGGCCAGTTGCTGCTGCTGCTCCAGCGGGAACAGGATGTCGGTCTCGACGCCGATCACCAATGCGCGCTCCAGTTTCATCCTTGCCAATGCGTTGCGCACGGAGGTGGCGGGATCGGGGGCGCCGCCGTATTCGGCGAGGTCGAACCAGTCCGAAGCGCGCGACAGGTACAGGTAGCAGTTGGGGTCGAATGCACGGGTGAAGCGGCGCGCGTGCGCGTTGAGGTAGGACTCGATCTCGAACTCGGCGCCGAACGGATCGTCCTCGCGCTGCCCCGGATCGAGGCGGATGCGGCCGAAGCGACCGCTCCACTCCAGCGCCGAGCGGTAGGTGATCACCCCAAGCTTGCGCGCGATGTTCATGCCCGCCTCGGGGTAGTGTGCGTCGTCGTAGCGGCCTTCGTTCCAGTTCGGATCGAGGCGGATCGCCTCGCGTTGCAGGGAGCGGATCGCGATAGCGAACGGCTGTGCGCGCGGCGCGGTGCACACGCTCACGTGCGCACGCGCGAATCTCGCATGCTGCGCCAGACATCCAAGCGCAGCCATGCCTCCCATGGAGCAGCCGACCAGCGCGGCCAGGCGTTCGATGCCGAGCCCGCGCGCCAGTTCGTAGCCTGCGTGGCCGACATCTTCGAGCGCGAGGTCGGGAAAATCGAGGCGCCACGGCTCGCCGGTGGCGGGATTGATCGAGGCCGGTCCGCTCGAGCCCTTGCAACTGCCCAGCGAGTTCATGCAGATCACGAACCAGCGCCGGGTATCGATGGCCTTGCCCGCTCCGACGATGTCCTCCCACCAGCCCGGCGAATCGTCAATGG
>JAGWZT010000319.1 GCA_018971925.1 Lysobacteraceae bacterium
GGCTCAGCGATAGCGCCAGTGGCCACTGAACCAGACGCCGCCATACCAATAGCCGGGCACCCAAACGCGTGCCGGCGCGACGGCGACATACGCGCGGCGCGGAGGCGCCACCACGCACCCGCCCAACAGCAGGCAACCGCCGGCGATCAGCGCCGCCGTGTACCACATCGATTTGCATTTCATGCGTGCTCTCCACACGTGGACCCGCACGCAACAACGCGCCGCGGCGCACTGGAGTTGACCAGCGCGCGCGTACTCATCATGGACGGTTCAGCCACGCAGCAGCGACATCGTCGACGCGTGATGGCGCAAACCCGCGGCGACATCGCGCGGAAAGACTCCGTCGACCGCGGCGGGATCGCTGGCGACCAGCGCGACATCCAGCGCGTCAGGGTTTTCGTCAAGGTACTTCGCGCCTGGGTCCCGGAATCGGCACGGTGCGCCTGCCCTGTGCCAGCACCAACGCCAATTGGGTGGACGTGCAGCCCTTGCCGCTCGCGAGCTCGCGCACCCTGTCGACCAGCTTTATGTTCTTCGCGAAGTTCTTGCCCTCGAAGTGCGGGCTGTCCTTGCGATAATCGTCGTCGTCGAAATCGCCAGGGCTCTCGTCAACGCCCAAGCGGGTACGCGCGTTGTGCACCTTACATCCCCCGCAGGAGCTCCACATGCGCAAGACCTATTTCCTTTCCGCCGTCCTCGTGACCGCCCTTGGCTGTGCGCCACTGGCGTTCGCGCAGCAAGCCGGCCACGCCTGGCGCGGGCATCACGACATGGCCATGGGCGGGCACATGTACGACCAGCTGAACCTCAGTGACGCCCAGCGTGCCCAGATCAAGCAGTTGACCCGGCAGAACTTTGCGCGGGCGAAACCGCAGATGCAGGCGCTGCGGCAGGCACGCCAGGCGTTCGAGTCCGCCGCGCCGGGCACGGCTGCCTACCAGACCGCCGCCAGCAACCTTGCCGAAGCCGAGGCGGATGCGGCACGCACGCGCACGACCAACCGCGCCAACCTGCGCACGCAGATCTACCAGGTGCTGACCCCCGCGCAACGCACGCAACTTGCGAGCCTGCGCACCCAGCACAAGGCGCAGATGCAGCAGTGGCGTGAATCGCACATGCAAGGCGGCGACGCTGCCGCGCCGAATTCTTCCGCACCCACGCAGTGAAGCAGCAAGCGGCGTTGACATCGATACCGCGAGGACGCCGGATGCACACGGGCGTCCGTGCGGCGTGTTTGATCGCATCATGCATGGTGCTGTTTGCATGCTCCGGCGGCGGCACGGACTACACGGCGCCAGCGCAATCCGCCCCGCCGAGCACGGCAAGCGGAACGTCCGGATCTTCCCATGCATTCGTGAGCGACGCGTGGGGTTTTCATATCGACAAGCCGCCCGGCTGGACGCTCCGCCGCGATTTCCAGTCCAGCTATCTGGCCAACGGCGGGTGGAAGACTTTTGCCGCGCCCGGTTCGCGGGGCGAACCTGTGTTGTCGCTGGTCGTCCCGGGTTCGAACCACATCACCGATGCCGAAATCCGCATCGGCGCGAGCCGTGACCCGGCGGAAGTCCAACGCTGCACCGCGCCGCCGCCTGCCGCGCGCGCGGCCAGCGTCGCCACGCAGCGCATCAACGGCGTTTCCTTCACGACGTTCGAGGCCGCGGACGCGGCCATGAGCCACCGCCTCACCGTGCACGCTCAGCGCGTGGTGCGCGGCGGCGCCTGCTTCGCGATCGACATGCTGGTGTTCGGTGTGAATCCAGAAGTTTATGATCCGCCCGCCACGCCGCCCTTCTCGAATGCATATGCGTTCGATGCGATGCGGGTCGTGGCAGGAACTTTCGGGTTCGACGGGGCCCCAGATCAGCCCGCGGCCAGCGCTTCCACCGCCGCGCGATAATCCGCGGCGATGCGATCTTCCCCTTCGTGGTGGAAATCGTGCACCACCCACTCGCCACCTGCCATCACGTCGCGCACCAGCGGCGTGTTGCCGGCGAACAGGAACGTATCGAGCACGTCGTCCTCGTCGCGCGCGGCGAACAACGGTGAAGCGTCGTCCAGCACGATGACGTCGCGTGCCGATCCTTCGCGCATGCCCGCAGCCTGCCGCCCGCCGCGCAAGGCGCCGGCCCACAACGTTTCGCCGACGCTCGCGCCTGGTTTCCGGGCCGCAATGTTGCGATGCCGCGTCACCAGCCGCTGGCCGTATTCCAGCCAACGCAATTCCTCGACCGGCGATACCGAAATATGCGAATCGGAGCCGATGCCCAACGCGCCGTCCGCGTCGAGATAAATTTCCAGCGGGAACAAGCCATCGCCGAGGTTGGCTTCCGTGGTCGGGCACAGGCCTGCGACCGCGCCTGACGCAGCGATCGCGTGCACTTCCGGCTCATCCAGGTGCGTGGCATGCACCAGGCACCAGCGCGCGTCGACGTCGGCATGATCGAACAACCACTGCACCGGCCGGGCTCCACGGATGCCCAGGCAATCCTGTACTTCGCCGATCTGCTCCGCGATGTGGATGTGGATCACACGGTCGCGCGCGAGCGGCGAAGCCAGCACTTCGTGCATCGCGGCTTCGGGAACGGCACGCAGCGAATGCAGCGCGATGCCGACGCGCACCATCGGTGATTCCAGCGCGCGAAGCGATTCGAGCAGGCGCAAGTACGCTTCCACGGACAATCCGAAACGCCGCTGGCGATCGGACAGCGGTCGCCCGTCGAAACCGCCGGTCATGTACAGCACCGGCAACAAGGTCAGGCCGATGCCGGCCTCGCGCGCCGCTTCGACGATCGCGTGCGACATCTCCGCATGATCGGCGTACGGAGCGCCATCCCGCGCGTTGTGCAGATAGTGGAACTCGCACACGCGGGTGTAGCCGGCCTTCAACATTTCCACGTACAACTGCGCCGCGATCGCGCGCAATTCATCGGGCCCGATGCGCGACGCAAAGCCGTACATCGTCTCGCGCCAGGTCCAGAAACTGTCGTCGCCCGGGCCCCGCCGCTCGGCCAAGCCCGCCATCGCACGCTGGAAAGCATGCGAGTGCAGGTTGGGCATGCCCGGCAGCGCAAAACGCGCATCT
>JAGWZT010000320.1 GCA_018971925.1 Lysobacteraceae bacterium
GAAATAGTGCAGAAAGCAAAACCAAAGAGCCCTCACTCAAACTTCCGAGTGAAATTCCGGCCCATCTCTCCACGTCCAACCCCCTTTTGGCATGGCGCATGCGGTGAGCGTAAGATGATTTCGCGAGACCGGCAGCCTGCCCTGCCGGCCTCCTTCACGGATACGGAAGGAGGTTCGTCATGAAATCTTTGCGTGCATCACTGATTGCCTGCACCATCGCCACATTCGCGGGAACCGCGATGGCGTCGTCCGGATCACTCGTCGAGTTCAAACCCCAGGTCATGCCCGTGGTGGTGCAGGTCGATGCCCGGGGACAGGTCACCGACATCCTGCCGAGCGAACAGCTCACACCGCGGCTGCAGACGATGCTGATCGAGCAGCTCGACGCCTGGATCATCAAGCCGGCAACCGTAAAAGGCCGTCCCGTGAGTAGCCGGTTCATCGTCGAAGTCGCGATGCAGGCGAAGCCGCGCAAGGATGGCAACTACGACGCCAGTTTTGTTTACGTAAAGAGCCTGGCGATGCCGTTCGCCGGCGCGGTGCACTGGAACGTGATCAACGGTGGCCTCGAACTGGCGCTTGTCTCCGACATGGGAGGTCACGAGCGTCAGGTGTTCGACACCACGGGTCATTGGCAGGGCAATTACCGGCGGACGCATGCCTGGCGTCCAGCGACCCGTGGAGGAAATTCGCCGCGACCCGCGTCCCATGCCGCGGATCGGGTGTCCTCCATGCCAACCATGGCTGCCCCTCCGCAAGCCGCCCCCCTCAATGCAGCCGCGAGTTCAAACGGCGCGCCGCGGGCGGCAAGGCAGTAAACACAGCCGCAGTCGCCCGGTACCCCACGCGGCTCTTCCTGCGCCATCGATCGCGCGGGTGGCATGCTACATTCCAGCCTGATCCAGACGTGGATGCATGATCCTGCCCAGCCAGCTTCCGCAAGCGGTGACCGCCGTGCTCTCACGCGCCACGGTCTTCCAGGTCGTAACCATCAAGCCCGGCGACGCCAACACGGAAACCATGCGTTCGCTGTGCGGCGACCTCGCGGGCATCGTGCGCGCGGTGGGCTTCCGCTATCCGGAGGAAATGCTCAACTGCGTGGTGGGCATCGGCTCGGACATGTGGGATCGCGCGTTTGGTTTGCCGCGTCCCGCCGGGCTGCATCCCTTCAGGGAAATCATTTCCGGCCCGCGTCACGCGGTGTCCACCCAGGGCGACCTGCTGTTCCACATCCGCGCGCGGCACATGGATCTGTGCTTCGAGCTGGCGAGCCAGGTCATTGCGCGGCTGGGCGATGCCGTCGCCACGGCGGACGAGGTGCACGGCTTCCGCTATTTCGACCAGCGCGACTTGCTCGGTTTCGTGGATGGCACCGAGAACCCAGCCGGCGCGGAAGCGGTCGAGGCCGCGTTGATCGGTGACGAGGATGCCGCGTTCGCGGGCGGCAGCTACGTGATCGTGCAGAAATACCTGCACGACCTCGCCGCGTGGAACGCGACTCCGACCGAGACGCAAGAGAAGATCATCGGCCGCCACAAGCTGTCGGACATCGAAATACCCGACGAAGCCAAGGCGCCGTACGCGCACAACGCGCTGACCTCGATCGAGGAAGACGGAAAAGAGATCAAGATCCTGCGCGACAACATGCCCTTCGGCAACGCCGGCCAGGGCGAGTACGGCACCTACTTCGTCGGCTACGCGCGCTCGCCGGCGACGATCGAGAAAATGCTGCAGAACATGTTCGTCGGCAATCCGCCCGGCACCTACGACCGCCTGCTGGATTTCAGCAAGGCCGTCACCGGCTCGCTGTTCTTCGTGCCGAGCGCGACGTTCCTGGATGCGGCGGGCGGCGGTTGATGCGCAGCGCACGGAGTGCTCAAGCGTTCCGGGATCAAAGTTGCGTGTCGCGCAAAGACCGCCTGATCACGCGGCGGAACACCTGCTCCACCGGCTCATGGTTGCGCTCCATCGCCGCATGGATCGCCGCGCTTAATTTCCTCCGTCCCCATTTTCAGCTTCGAGCAACCGGTTGATCTTGATTCGAGCTGTCGCTTCCTTCACCCCTGCCCCCGAAGCCACGTTCACGGCGTCAGTCGCCGGTCGATCCAGTAGCCCGGCTTGCGGTGCTGATGCGCCACCGCGATGAGGTAGATGCAATCCGCTTCGATCGAATACAGCAGCTTGTACGGAAAGCGGCTCAAGGTCAGCCGTCAGATGTCGCCGCGTTCGACCGGAAACGCGAGCGGCCACTGAGGCAGGCGCCCAATCGCGGTCTGGATTTCTTCGCGAAACCCTGCACCGAGACCCGGCACTTGCCGCTCGTAGTAGCGCTCGGCGGCTTCGAACTCGAGACGCGCCTCGGGTGAAACCAGTACCCGCATTACCGTGTGCCGAGCACGTCTTCAGCGGGTATGCCTTTCACCTTGCCCGCGCGGAATGCCGTCAACCGCCTCTCTGCTTCTTCAATCCAGATGGCGTCGATTGCCGGATCCGGTTTGTCCAGGCTGTGCAGAATCTCTTCGGCCAGCGCAAAGCGTTGTGCCGGATCAAGCTGCAGAGCCTCTTTGAGCATGTCTCGTGTCGTCATGTTGTTGTGTCTGTTGCAAACTGATGACCTGCCCGGATCATAGCGCAATGGACGAGAAACAGCCCCGTCCGCTCCAGGGGCGCTTTCTCCGCATGCGGGGAAGAAACGCTCCGCTACGCCATCGGCAGTTTGAGTCCCTGCTCCTTCGCGCAAGCGATGGCTTCGGGATAGCCCGCGTCGGCATGACGCATGACGCCGGTGCCGGGGTCGTTCCACAGCACGCGTGCGATGCGCGCATCGGCTTCCTTCGTGCCGTCGCAGACGATCACCAAACCGGCGTGTTGCGAGTAGCCCATGCCGACGCCACCGCCGTGGTGGAAGCTCACCCATGTTGCACCGCTGGCGGTATTGAGCAGCGCGTTGAGCAACGGCCAGTCGCTGACGGCATCGGAACCGTCGCGCATGGATTCGGTTTCACGATTGGGTGATGCGACCGAACCGGAATCCAGATGATCGCGACCAATCGCGATCGGTGCCTTGAGTTC
>JAGWZT010000321.1 GCA_018971925.1 Lysobacteraceae bacterium
AGCACGATCAGCGTCTGCCAACTAAACAGGTCGAGTTGCTGGCCATACGGCAGCATCGCGTAGCGCAAGGTGTTCGCCAGCCACCACGCCAACAATGTCACCGCGAGATCGTGGATCACGACCGCCGTGCGCGGATGCACGCGGCCGGCAAGGTCAGGCATTTTCATGCAGCGCGAATCTCCGTGCGTTGACAAGACAAGCGCGTTTGCCGACGAACCAGATGACGACCGCCGACGCATACGCGACGACGAAATACCAGACGCCATGCACGGGCTGGCGTGCGGCCAGCCACGCCAACGGCGCGACCACGGCCAGGTTCCAGATCATGTAGGCAACGTCCGCACGTGCATGACTCCAGTTTACCCGCACCAGCCATTGGTACAGATGCTGGCGGTGCGGTGCGTACCAGCGCTGCCCGGCCAGCATGCGCCGCGCGAGGGTCAGGCCGCTGTCCACCAGGAACGCCGACGGAAGGATGGCGCACGCCCAGATCATGGCGGGGTCTCGCTGAACCACGAATGCAGCCACCGCGCCGATGGTCAGGCCCAGCGCACCCGATCCGACGTCGCCCATGAAAATTTTTGCAGGCGGCCAGTTGAATGCGAGGAAGCCGAGGCATCCCGCCGCCGTGGCGAAAGCCAGCGCTGCAATACCGGTGTCACCATGCCATGCCGCCAGCGCACCCAGACCCAGCATCACGAACAACCCCTGCTGGCCGAGGATGCCGTCGATGCCATCCATGAAGTTGTGCGCGTTGATGAAGCCGACCAGCACCGCAACGAGCGGAAGCAATATCCACCAGAGTGCGGGATCGCGCGCCGCCCACGCCGCGAGTGCGGCGAGTCCGACCAGCAACGCGGAACCTGCGTGCACGAGCAGCCGTGGCACCACCGGCAGTGGGTCGTGATCATCCCGCCAGCCGATCACTGCGACCGCCAGAACAGCGGCGGCGACCGCGGCGGGTCGCGTCCACGACAACGAACGATCGAGCAGGCACCACGCCATCACGCCCGCCAGAAGCGTGGCCGCGACAATGCCGATGCCGCCGCCGCGCGGTGTCGGCTGCTTGTGCGAGCGCCGCTTGCCTGGCTGATCGAACAATCCGCGCCGGCGCGCGTAGGCCAGCGCCGCACCGGTGAAGGCGAGCGAGAGCAACAGCGAGCAGCCCGCGATGATCGCCAGCGCAACGATGATCGCGGTGCCGTACGCGGCGCCCATGGTTACTCGCTGACGACGCTGTGGATCGGACGAACGGTTCCCCAACTCTTGCAGCTAGGGCACTGCCAGTGGTGCGCCTTGGCGCCGAAGCCGCAATGGTTGCAGCGGTACATGGCGCGTCCTTCCAGCAGCTTGTGGGTGAGGTCGCGCAGGATCAGGAAGTTCTCGCGCGCCTCGCCCTCGGCGCGCGACATGGTCGCGTCGATCAGCGCCATCATTCCGCGCACCGACGGCCGCTGTCGCAACTGGCCGGTCAGGAAATCGATGGCCGCGCGTTCGCCCTCGCGCTTCTGGTAGAGGTCCGTCAAAGCCAGCACGGGCGTGATGCCGTGGTAGCGCTCGATCACATGGCCAAGGAATTTTTCGGCGCGGTCCATCTCGCCGGCACGCGCGTAGGCATCGAGAAGCGGCGGCAGGATTTCCGGAACGAAATCGACATCGGCATCGACCGCCTGCTCGAACGCTACCACCGCATCGTTCCAGCGCCTTTCTTCCGCGAACAGGTGGCCGCCGATCATGTAGCCGCGCACGCAACCCGGCTGGCTGGCAAACGCTTCTTCCAGGTACGCGCGCGCCTCGGCGCGTGCGCCATGTTGGCGCGACTGTTCGGCCAGCTCGCACTGGAACTGCGCTATGGTGGCGGCCTGCGATTCGCCGGTCATCTTTTCTAGGCGGCGCGCGTGGCCGATCGCCTTGTGCCAGTCGCGTTCGTGCTGGTAAATCGCGATCAGGTGCCGCAGCGCCGACGGCGCGTGGGCATCCATGGCGACCAGGTCATCGAACAACGCCTCGGCACGGTCGAGCAGGCCCGCGCGCATGTAGTCCTCGCCCAGCTCCAGGAGCGCGACGGTGCGCTCGGCTTCGCTCAAGTTGGAACGGCTCACCAGATGCTGGTGCACGCGGATCGCGCGGTCGACTTCGCCACGCCGACGGAACAGGTTGCCGAGCGCGAGGTGCGTTTCCACCGTGTCGCGATTGAACTCGGCCAGCTTCATGAAGACTTCGATGGCCTTGTCCGGCTGCTCGTTGAGCAGGTAGTTGAGGCCGCGGAAGTAATGCGAGGAGAGTTCGGTGACCCGCGCGCCCGAGCGGCGCGCGATCGCATGCCGGCCGATGATCCAGCCCAGCCACCCGGCCAGCACCAGCACGGGCAGGAGAAACAACAACCAGAGCGGATCGAAAGGGCTTGTCACCATTACCTCGGCTGCCGCACGAAAGGGGGCGAACCTGCCGGATCATCGACACGGCTTCGAGCGGATCTCGGCTTCCGCCGAAATGCATCTGCGAACCGCGCCAGCCGGCGTTCGCGGGCCGCTACCCGGCATCGCCCTCGTTGACCCGCTGCCGCAATTCCTTGCCCGGCTTGAAATGCGGGACGTACTTGCCGGGCAGCGCGACGGCAGTACCGGTTTTCGGGTTGCGGCCCGTGCGCGGTGGACGGTAGTGCAGCGAGAAACTGCCGAAGCCGCGGATCTCGATGCGATCGCCGGTCGCCAGCGCGCCACTCATCTGCTCGATGACGTTGCGCACCGCAAGTTCGACGTCGGCGAACGCCAAGTGCTTCTGGCGCTCCGCGAGCGCGGCAATCAATTCGGATTTGGTCATCGATGGCAACGTACGGCTACCTTGCGGAAGGACGGATGCGAATCCCGCACACGCGGTCCCCTGACCGGGAACCGCCCGCAGCGCGGGCGGTTCCGTCTTTTCAGCAAAAACCCAAGACCTTATATAGGCTTATTCGGACTTGTTCAACTGCTCTTTGAGCAGCGCGCCCAACTTGGTCGTGCCGCGCTCGGTATGCTGGTTCTGGTACTCCGAGAGCGTTTCAGCCAGCTCGTCCTCATCCTTGGCCC
>JAGWZT010000322.1 GCA_018971925.1 Lysobacteraceae bacterium
TCGACGCCCAGCGCAACGCCTGCGCAATCGGGAAGGCGATCCAGCACCGCGAGCAGGTTTTCGTCGATCGGCAATTCGGGTTGCCCGCGCATGCGGCGGCGTGCGTTGTCGTGCTCGAAACGCGCACGCTGTTCGGTTGAATCGTTCAACTCGTGATAGCCGTTGGCCAGTTCCTGCCGGCCGAGGTACAGCTCGAATCGTTCCGCGACCGGCGGCTGGCCAGGCCGGATGCGCGCCAGCGAGCACTGCGACGCGGGAAAGTCGTACACGATCGTGATGGCATCGTCCTGCAACGCGGGTTGCAGGCAATGCGTCACCAGCAAGTCCAACCAGTCGTCGCGCATGAGGCCTTCGGGATCGATGCGGAATTCGGCGAGCGGCTCGCGCAGCGTTCGCTCGTCCGCCATGAAAGGATCCAGGCCGAGGCTACGGCGAAACCACTCGCGATAGCTGAGGGTCGCGACGTCGGCATCGCGATCCACCAGCGTCAAAGCTGTTCGCACGAGCTGTGCGCACTCCAGCATCAGGCGACGGTGATCGAAGCCAACGCGATACCACTCAAGCATGGTGAACTCGGGGTTGTGCGATGACCCCGCTTCGCCATTGCGGAACACGCGGCCGAGCTCGTAGCAATCGCCGATTCCCGCCGCGAGCAGGCGCTTGAGCGGGTATTCCGGCGACGTGCGCAGATAGCGTTCGCGCGCGCCGGCGCCAAGGGGACCGGCGAATGTCGTGGAGAACCCGTCGATGTTGGGTTCGGTATTGCCCGCCGCAGACAGGATCGGGGTCTCGACCTCGGCGACATGGCGCTCGGTGAAGAATGCGCGAAGCAACGCGTACAAGCGCGCGCGCAGCCGCAACGCTTCGTGGCGCGCGCTCAAATCAGGTGCCATGCGATTTCAGCAGTGCCAGCAGGCGCGCTTCATCCCAGATTTCGACGCCCAGCGCCTCGGCCTTTTCGAGTTTGGAGCCCGCGGATTCCCCCGCGACCACGAACGCGGTGTTCCTGGATACCGAGCCCGCGACCTTGGCACCGAGGGCTTCCAGCTTGTCCTTCGCCTCGTCGCGGGTCAGCGACAAAAGACTGCCGGTGAGTACCACGACCCGCCCTGCGAGCGGGCCTTCTGCTTTGCGCTGCGGCGCGGTCTCCTTCCAATGCACGCCCGCGTTGCGCAGTGCAACGATGACCTTCCGATTGCGCGGCTCGGCGAAGAACGCCGCAATATGCCCGGCCATGATCGGCCCGACGTCGTTCACCTCGGTGAGTTCCGCTTCGCTGGCGCGCATCAACGCATCCAGCGAGCCGAAATGCCGCGCCAGGGTTTTCGCGGTCGCCTCGCCAACTTCCGGAATGCCAAGCGCGTAGAGAAAACGCTCCAGCGTGCCGGCCTTGCTGGCCGCGATCGCATCGACCAGATTGTCGGCCCACTTGGTCGCGATCTTGCCGGCCTTGACGGTTTCCGGAATCACGCCATCGCGTTCTTCGGCACGACGCTTCATCGCAAGGAAGTCGTCCAGCGTCAGCTTGTACAGGTCGGCCGGCGAATGCAGGTAATCGAACGCAATCAAATCCTCGATGTATCGCTCGCCGAGTCCATCGATGTCCATCGCGCGGCGCGACGCGAAATGCCGGATCGCTTCGCGACGTTGCGCGGCACACACGAGCCCGCCGGTGCAGCGCGCTGCGGCCTCGCCTTCCTCGCGCTCGATTGCGGAGCCGCAGATCGGGCAATGCGCGGGCATCTTCCACGGCTCGGTATGGGCTGGCCTGCGTTCGGGAATCACCCGCACCACCTCGGGAATCACGTCCCCGGCGCGGCGCACGATCACGCTGTCACCGACGCGCACGTCAAGCCGCGCAACCTGGTCGGCGTTGTGCAGCGTCGCATTGGTGACGGTGACGCCAGCGACCTGCACGGGCTTCAGGCGGGCGACCGGTGTCGCGGCACCGGTGCGGCCGATCTGGATGTCGATCGCTTCCACCACCGTCGCCTGCTCCTCGGCCGGAAACTTGTGCGCGATTGCCCAGCGCGGCGCACGCGCGACGAAGCCGAGTTCACGCTGCTGGTCATAACGGTCGACCTTGTAGACGACACCATCGATGCCATACGGCAAGTCATTTCGCGCGGCACCGATCTTGCGAAAGTACGCAAGGCATCCGTCCGCGCCGCGCGCGATTGCATTTTGCGGACAGGTCGGGAAACCCCAGCCGCGCAACTTCGCCATCGCCGCGCTGTGGCGGTCTGCGATCACTGCATCGGGATCAGGCGGCAGGTTGACGCCGTAGGCGTAAAACGCAAGCGGGCGCGACGCGGTGACGTGCGGGTCGAGCTGGCGCAATGACCCCGCTGCGCCGTTGCGCGGGTTCGCGAGCGGCTTGCCACCTTCACGCAGCATGCGCGCGTTGTAGGCGTCGAAGCCGGCCCTGGGCATGAATACCTCGCCCCGCACTTCCAGTACCGCAGGCCAACCGTCGCCCCGCAGCTTCAACGGAATGGCCTTGACCGTGCGCAGGTTGGCGGTGACGTCCTCGCCGGTGCTGCCGTCGCCGCGCGTGGCGCCTTGCACGAACAGGCCGTTTTCATAGCGCAGGCTGATCGCGAGGCCGTCGAGCTTCGGTTCCACCGCGAACTCGGGTTCGTGGACGCCCAGTCCCTGTTCCACGCGGCGCACGAAATCGCGTACTTCGTGATCGGGATCCGTGCCGTCCGGCGCATCGGTGTCGGTGAACGCGTTCGACAATGACAGCATCGGAATCGCGTGGCGCACCTCCACAAAACCCGACGCGGGTCGCGCTCCGACGTGGCGGGTCGGGGAGTCCGGCGCAGCGAGTTCCGGGTGCGCGGCTTCCAGCGCTTCCAGCTCGCGCATCAAGCGATCGTATTCGGCATCCGGGATGGATGGATCGTCGAGCACGTAGTAGCGGTAATTGGCGTCGTCGATGGCGCCGCGCAGCGTTGTGGCCTGCCGCGCCACGGCTGTTTGCTGGGTCATGGTAGCTTGGCCACGTTTGCAGGTAGTTCGGTCAACCCGACCAGTTTAACCGTCGCATCCGGCGCCTCCGCCCC
>JAGWZT010000323.1 GCA_018971925.1 Lysobacteraceae bacterium
CGAACAGCCGCCCGACCCGCTCGGTGCCGTGCGATTGCACGGCGAACAGCACGACGATGACGACGACGCTGATCGGCAGCACGAATTCCTTCAGGTTCGGCGCGGCGATCTCAAGTCCTTCCACCGCCGACATCACCGAGATTGCCGGGGTGATCACGCCGTCGCCAAAGAACAGACAGGCGCCGGCGATGCCGACCAGCGCGACCGCGCTGCGCATCCAGCTGCTGGCGCAGACGCGCTGCGCCAGCGCCATAAGCGCCAGGATGCCGCCTTCGCCGCGGTTGTCGGCACGCATCACCAGAGTGACGTATTTCACCGTCACGATCAGGATCAGCGACCAGAAGATCAACGACAGGATGCCCATGATCTCCACGTCGGAGATCCGGATTCCCTGGAACATGATCAGGCTGGACTTGAAGGCGTAGAGCGGGCTGGTGCCGATGTCGCCGTAAACAATGCCGAGAACCGCCAAAAGCGTGCCCCAGCGCGGGGCAGCGCGGGGCTCGTCGGTAGCGGCGTTGACCGCCGTCATGCCGGGACTCCTCGCATGGGCCGCGGACGCATACGCTTCCGCACTCCGCCAGACAAGCGGCGGCGATTTTTCGGCCCGCGACAAGTCGAGGCGCTGCGCGCAGACGCCTGATGCCGGCGCCGTCGGGCACCCGGGTGCCAGGCGAATCGCATTAGGAATTTCCCGGGTAGACACGGCTCGCTGGGGTAGATTCTTGTTGGGTCCTCTTTTGTCGAAGGAGGCCCCGCGATGCTGTCGATCTGGTCGAGTTTGGCCGAACTTCCCGACCCTCGAACCGGCAACGCGCGGCGGCACAAGCTGCTCGACGTGCTGACCATCGCGTTGACCGCGTCGATTTGCGGTGCCGAGAGCTGTGTCGACTTTGCCGATTTCGCCCGTGACCGCGAGGCCCTGTTCCGGGAGTTTCTGGAACTTCCCGGGGGGCTACCCAGCCACGACACGTTCTCCCGCCTGTTCCGGTTGCTTGACCCGACCGCCTTCGCCAGCTGTTTTGCAAGCTTTCTCAATGATCTCGGCCAGGATGGCACCGGGGTCGTCGCCATCGATGGCAAGACCATGCGCCGCTCCTTCGACCGGGCGGCGGGGAAGTCGGCCCTGCATGTCGTGACCGCGTTTGCGGCCGACACGCGGATGACGATCGGCCAGGTCGCGGCCGGCGACAAGGAAAGCGAGATCACCGCTGCGCGCTCGCTGCTTGGTCTGATCGATCTGAACGGTGCGCTGGTCACCGGCGATGCGTTGCATTGCCAGGGCGAGACCGCGCGTTTGGTCAAGGATCGCGGCGCGGACTGGCTGTTCACGCTGAAAGCCAACCGTCCGTCGCAACACGCCGAGGTCCGCGCCTGGTTCGCCGATCCGGCCAACCAACCGGATGACGAACACACCACGACCGATGCCGATAACGGGCGGATCGAGCTCCGCCACCATCTCGTCAGCCATGACGTGCGTTGGATGCTGTCGGACCGGCGCCATCCCGACGAGGCGTCGCTGCCGGGTCTGGCCATGCTCGGCATGGTGGCGTCAACCGTGACCCGAGACGGCAAAACCTCGACCGAGCGCCGCTTCTACCTGTCCTCCGCCGCGCTGAACGCCACCGCCTTCGCGGCGGCCGTTCGCGCGCATTGGCGCATCGAAAACTGCCTGCACTGGGTGCTCGACGTCGGCTTCGACGAGGATCGCGCGCGAAACCGCAAGGACCATGGGCCGGAAAACCTCACGATAGTGCGGAAACTGGCGCTCAACGTCCTGCGAACCGCCCGCTCCGACATCTCCATTCGCCGCAAGCGAAAACGCTCCGGCTGGTCCGACGCGTTCGCCCGATCCGTCCTCGGCCAAATGCGATAGGCCTGCCGACAGGCGCACGCAGGCTTGCATCGCCGCCCCGGCCACGCTAAAGCTATTGGAATGTTCTGCCTGTTCGCCCGCTTGGCCTGCCGTTCTTCCCGCGCGATCGCGCGCGGGTCTGCGCGCGTGCTGGCGCCACGGCCGATCTCCCTCCTCCTTCGACTTACCCGCCCCTGAGCGTCCCGCCGGGGTAGGAGAGCGCCGCCGGCCTCGCTCAGGGGACACCCTGAACGCCTGCCTGCGCATCCATTCCGGAGACCGGCTCCATGAGCATCGAGCACCCCAGCTTCGGCAAGCTGGACGACACCCGTATCATCATCTTCGACACCACCCTGCGCGACGGCGAGCAGTCGCCCGGCATGTCGATGAACCTCGAGGAAAAGCTGTTGGTCGCCGAGGTGCTCGACAGCATGGGCGTCGATGTCATCGAGGCCGGGTTCGCGCAGGCCAGCAACGGCGATTTCGAGGCGGTCAAGGAAATCGCCGGGCGCATTAAAAACGCCGTCGTCTGCTCGCTGGCGCGCGCCAAAAGCGGCGACATCGAACGCGCCGCCGAGGCGTTGAAAAACGCGCCGCGCTTCCGCATCCACACCTTTATCTCCACGTCCGATATCCACCTCAAATACCAGTTCCGCCTAAGCCGCGAGCAGGTGCTGGAGATTATCAAGGACACCGTCGCGCTGGCGCGCAGGTTCACCGACAACGTCGAATGGTCGGCGATGGATTCGACGCGCAGCGACCGCGACTATCTGTGCAGGGCGGTCGAAACCGCCATCAAGGCCGGCGCAACCACCGTCAACATCCCCGACACGGTGGGATACGCCACGCCGGATGATTATGGCCAACTCATCAAATACCTCAAAGACAAAGTGCCGAATATCGACAAGGCCGTCATCTCGACGCACTGCCAGAACGATCTGGGCCTCGCCACCGCCAATTCGCTGGCCGCCATCCGCAATGGCGCGCGGCAGATTGAATGCACCATCAACGGCATCGGCGAGCGCGCCGGCAACACGGCATTGGAAGAAGTGGTGATGGCGATCAAAACCCGCGCCGACATGTATCCCTTCGCCTGCGGCATCGACACGACGCAGATCACCCGCGCCTCGCGCCTCGTGCAGAACATCACCGGCGCCATGGTGCAGGTCAACAAGGCCATCGTCGGCGCCAACGCCTTCGCCCATGAA
>JAGWZT010000324.1 GCA_018971925.1 Lysobacteraceae bacterium
GTGTTGAAAAACGCCCTGCCAATGCGGGTCATGGACGACCCGCCGCGAATCGAGCACCGCAAGTGCTTGATTCGCGAAGCCGAGTCCGGACATGCGCCGGACTCGGCGCGCTGAAAAAGTGCAGGACAGCACTTTTTCAACAACCTGTCAGAATCGCAGCGACTGGCCGCCGTCCACCGCCACGATCTGGCCGGTGATCCAGCCGGCGAAAGGCGAGGCGAGGAACAGTGCGAGGTGCGCCACTTCTTCCGGTGTGCCGTAGCGGCCGAATGGAATCGTGCCCAGCACCTTGGCGTATTGTTCGGGCTTTTCGTGCTTGACGCGGTCCCATACGCCATCGGGAAATTCGATGGAACCCGGCGCGATCGCATTCACGCGGATGCAATCGTCGGCCAGCGCCAGCGCCTGGGTGCGGGTGTAATGATTCAGCGCCGCCTTCATCGCGGCGTAAGGCGGGCCCATTGTGCGCGGGCGAAACGAGCCGATCGAACTGGTGTGCAGGATGCACGCGTGCTGCGATTGCCTGAGGTGCGGCACCGCGAAACGCGAAGCGCGCACCGCGGCCATGAGGTCCACGTTGAAATCGACAAGCCAGGATTCGTCGTCTTCGCGGAAACCGTAGCCGGTCGCGTTGTTGACCAGCACGTCCATGCCGCCCAGCGCCTGCGCGGCATCGGCGATCCAGCGTTCGATCTGGCCGGCCTCGGCGAGGTCGCAGGTTTGTGCGTGGAGCCGACCGACACTTGTGCCGGCGTCCCTCGCCAGCGCGTCCAGTCCGTCCTGTCCGCGAGCGCACACCGCGACGTTCGCACCGGCCGCAAGAAAAGCGAGTGCAATCGCGCGACCGATGCCCTTGCTGCCGCCGGCAATGGCGACGCGATAGGTGGTGAAGTCGAAGGGTGTTGTCATCGCGCTGGCCGGCGAGAGGGTGGGTGGCCTGAAAAGCGTCGCGAGCGAAGGCAGGTTGCGCGTCGCCGGAGCACAGGAACCGGAGTGTACACGTCAGTACATGAGGATTCCGAGCACCGCCGGCGCGCAAGATGTCGAGCGCAGCAGCTTTGCAGGCTGCTCAAAGATCGAACTTGATGCCCTGTGCCAGTGGCAACGCATCCGACCAGTTGATGGTGTTGCTCTGGCGGCGCATGTAGGCCTTCCACGCGTCCGAACCCGACTCGCGTCCGCCGCCGGTTTCCTTCTCGCCGCCGAACGCGCCGCCGATCTCGGCACCCGAGGTGCCGATGTTGACGTTGGCGATGCCGCAATCCGAACCCATCGCGGACAGGTATTGCTCGGCGGCTTTCAGGTTCTGCGTGAAGATGGCCGACGACAATCCTTGCGGCACGTCGTTCTGCATCTGGATGGCATCGTCCAACGTCTTGAACGGCATCACGTACAGGATCGGCGCGAAGGTTTCGGTCTGCACGATCTCGTCGCTGTTCTTGACGCCCGTGACGATCGTCGGTTCGACGAAGTTGCCCTTGCCGTTCAGTACCGATCCGCCGCTGACGATGCGTGCGCCGCTGCTCTTGGCGGTTTTCACCGCGTTGGTGAACTGATCGACCGCGGCCTTGCTGTTGAGCGGACCCATCAGCGTTTCGGACCTGGTCGGATCGCCGATCTTCTTTTCGACCTGCTGGTAGGCATGGCGCAACTTGCCCAGCACGTCGTCGATGATCGACTCGTGCACGAACAGGCGGCGCGTGGAGGTGCAGCGCTGGCCGGCGGTGCCGACCGCACCGAACACGATCGCCGGGATCGCGAGGCCCAGGTCCGCCGAGCGGTCGAGGATGATCGCGTTGTTGCCGCCCAGTTCCAGCAGCGAGCGGCCCATGCGAGCGGCCACGCGTTCGCCGACCATGCGGCCGACCTTGGTGGAACCCGTGAAGCTGATCAGCGGGATGCGCTTGTCGTCCACGAACTTCTGTGCAAGTTCGGCACCGGCGTCGTTGAAGAGATAGAAAATTTCCGGGAAACCACCGGTCTTCAGCGCGTCGTTGCAGATGCGGATCGACGCGATTGCCGACAACGGCGTCTTCGGCGACGGCTTCCAGATGCACACGTTGCCGCACACCGCGGCAATGAACGCGTTCCAGCTCCACACCGCGACCGGGAAGTTGAACGCGCTGATGATGCCGACGAGGCCCAGCGGATGCCACTGCTCGTACATGCGGTGGCCGGGGCGTTCGGAATGCATCGACAAGCCGTACAGCATGCGTGACTGGCCCACCGCGAAATCGGCGATGTCGATCATCTCCTGTACTTCGCCGTCGCCCTCGGGCTTGATCTTGCCCATCTCCAGCGCGACCAGCGAACCCAGCGCATCCCTGTGTTCGCGGAGTGCCTGCGCGCACAGGCGGATAGCTTCGCCGCGCCGCGGCGCCGGCACCGCCCGCCACTCCACGAATGCCTTCTGCGCGTTGCGCACGATGGTTTCGTAGTCGGCATCGCTGGTCGCGTACACCTTGGCCAGCACCTCGTTGGTGGCGGGGTTCAACGACTCGAGCGCGCCCGCATCGGTGGCCTTCGACCACTCGCCATTGCCGAGGAAGGTGCCGGAATTGGTATCGGTCAGGCCGAGCGCGGAAAGGATGGCGTGGGACATGAAGACTCCTGCGATGGTGATGCGCGCGTGGCCGCGCAATGTCAGCCGCACATTGTAGCAGCGCGTGCCAGACGACTTCCGCGAGGCGGCGGCAACGTGGCGTACACTGGCCGCCGCCTTTGTGGGGGATCCGCAATGAAGTTGCTGGTGTGCGCCTTGGTTTCATTGTGCCTGCCGGTGCTCACGCACGCGGCCGAGTTGCGGATCGACCTGGGTCACGGGTTGAAGGTATGGACCACCGCCCAATTGCTCGTGCGCAACGATGCGCAGGATGTGGCGATTCCGGATGACGTGGCCTTCCGGCGCGCGATGCGCTATCGCGCGGTGCCGCTGCGCGCGCTGTTGCCGGGCCTGCAACCGGACCAGCACCTGCAATTCGTGGCGCGGGATGGTTTCGTCGCGGAGATTCCGGCGGCGACGATCCTGTCGGCGCAGGGCGCCGAAGCGTGGATCGC
>JAGWZT010000325.1 GCA_018971925.1 Lysobacteraceae bacterium
CCGATAAGATTGCGCGGCTTGGCGAATTTCGCGTGCTTGTACGCCTTCTTCAGGTATTTGTCGTACTCGTCGGACGTCAGCTTGGCGATGTCGACGTCGTCGCCCGCTTCGCTCTGGACCATCTGGTCGACCGTCACCTTGCGCAAGCCCTGTTCGTCGAACTTCGGATCGACGCGCCCGGTGATTTCGAGTTTCAGCGAAGTCTTCTGCTGCAGGACCTTCACGATCTGCGCGAGCTTTTCCTGCGCCGCGGCATCCAGCACGGCGGAACCGGGTGCGAACGTGACGTAGCCGAGATCCTGCTGTTTGCCGCCGCCGCCCATCGCCGCGGCGATCAGGCGGAACGGCGAGGTGACGGCCCGGCCGATCAGGTTGAGGAAGGCGTGCCAGATCAGGCTGCCCACGCTGAACTGCGGATCGTCCAGCGAACCGGTCACCGGCACGTGCACGTCGATCTGACCCTGCGAATTTTTCAGTAACGCGACCGCCAGCTTCACTGGCAGGTGTTTGATGCCGGGACCCTCGACGGGGTCGCCGAAGGTGAGCTGCTCGATGAAGATGTGGTTGTCGGCGTTGAGCTTGCCGTTGTCCAGCATGTAGTGCACGTCCATCGTGAGCCGGCCGCTGGTGATCGGGTAGCCGGCATATTTGTCCGAGTAGGGCGACAGGTGGGTGAGTTCGACGCCCTCGGCGTTGCCCTTCACGTCCAGGTACGCGACGGGTGCCAGCGGGTTGATCGTGCCGGTGATGTTGACCGGCGAATTGCCGTCGAGCTGGCCCTGCAGGCTCACGTCGGCCGGCTGCCCGCCGGCGCTGCCGAATGCGCCGATCTTGCCTTCGAGCTGGGTGATGTCGGCGGTGTAGTTGGGCTTGATGAAGTTGTCGGTGTAGTTCAAATGGCTGCGCGCCAGCGTGATTCCGCCGATGCGGATGTCGGCACGCGGCGCCGCGACGGTGCCGGCGGAAGCGGGTGGGGCCTGCGCCACCGATGCCTGCGGCGCGGGCACGGGCGCCTGCGCGACGGGGGTCTTTTGCGCCTCCGTCACCGAGACGGGCGCCGAGGCCGGGTTGGCCACCACGTCCTGCACGTTGAGCCGTCCGTTCGCGTTGATGATCACGCGCGCGTAGAAATCGTCCAGCGCCAGGCCGTCCACGGATACATGCGGCACGTCCTCGCCCATTCGCACGTTCAGGCCACCGGCGGACAGCGTGTTCCAGCGCAGGAAATCCTCGCCGGTGAGCTTGTCCTGCACGCGCACCCGGCTCAATGTCAGGCGCCCGCGGTAGTTCAGCAGCGGCTGCGGATCGTGCGCGCGATAGCTGGCGCGGCCGTCGGCGCTCAACCGTGCGCTGTCGATGGTCACGTTGAGCGGCACGCTGACCAGTGATTGCAGCGAGGCCACATCCAGGCGGCTGGCGTGCACGCGCAGCTCGGCGTCCAGCGGTTGCGGCCGCACGCTGCCTTCGACACGGAAGCTGCCGCGGCCGATGCCGCCCGCGAGATCCAGCTTCACCGGTTTGTGCAGGTCATCCGATACATCGTCGATGCCGAACTGGTCGGCCTTGAGGACGACGTGGCCGCGACTGCCTGGTATTCGCGGATCGGTCAACGCCAGCGTGCCGTCATCGATGCCGACGTGCGCGATGCTCCAGTGCCATGCGGGCGGCGGTTTTGTCTTGTCCGAACCATGCGAAGGCGCGGGCTTGATCACATCGGCAAGGTCGATGCCGCCGTCGTGCAGGCGCCGCGCATCGATCTGCAGGCCATGCAGCGTGAGCTGGTCGAGTTGCGCCGTGCTGCTGGCGAGGTCGAAGCGCGTGATGCCGGCTTGCAACGACTGCCACGCGATCAGCGTGCGGCCGTTGCGGCTGAGCGCGAGATCGTTGATCGCCACGCTGGCTGGTTGCAGCGTGATGTCGAGGGCATTGCTCCAGTCCGCCTGCATCTGGCCATCGACATCGAGCGTGCCCTTGGCGGGTTCGGCGTTCAGCAGCGACGGTGCCAACGGCAGCAGCGGCGCCAGCGCCACGGCTTTCGCGGTCAGCTTGCCCCGGTAACGACTGCTCGCCAAGTCCAGCTTGCCGGCGAGGCCGATGCTGCCGCCGTTGAGCTGGGCGGCGAGGTCGAGCGTGGCTGGCGGTGCGGCGAGTAGCGACACGCCGCGCAAGCTGCCGTGGATGTTTTCCAGCGCCAGCGTGGCGGACTTGCTGCCGCTGGCGTCGGTGTAATCGAGACGGCTGTTTTGCAGCGTCAGCGCGGCGATGCGCAGGTCGGTCGGCGGCCCGGACGCAGTGGTGGGCCTGCCGTTGCCAAGCAACGCATCGAGGTTGCTGTGGCCGCCGGGCCACAGCGTGTAATGCAGGTCCATACCATCCAATTGCATCGCGCCGAGCCGATAGCGCGACAGCAACGGCTCCACGTCGGCCAGCGTCGCGCTGGCGCTGTGCGCTTCCAGAATGCGATCGCCGGTTGACGTGGCGAGCGCGAGATCGTCGATTCGCAGCACGCCGCCGACGCGCACCTGCGGTCCGGACTTCGCCTGCACGAAATGCAGTTCCAGTTTTCCGGACAGTTGGCCGCGTGGGATCGCGACCGGCAACGACATGGGCACGTAGCCGAAGTAGCGGGGCAGGTCGAGATGATCCAGCGTGAACGCCATCTCCGATTCGCGGCTGTCCGCAAACGGCTTGGTCTGGCCGGTGATGCGGAGCGGGCTGCCGTCCACGTTCATCGCCAGCAGCGGCTGCACGAACACGTTGGTGTCGCGTGGCAGGTTGGCGATGAACGGGATGCCGAGTTCGATGTGGTCGATGCGGTGCGTGGCGTGCGTCACCACGTCGTCGAATACCACATTGCCGTCGTGCACGCTGATGTTGGATACCGAATAGCGGAATGGCGACTTGGAGCTGGAGGGTTCTGCCGCAAGCCGTTTGAGGATGTCGCTGAAGTCGAACTGCCCCAGCGCGATGCGCGCGATGTGGATTTGCGGATGTTGCAGTTCCAGCGCGTCCAGCACCGGCGCCATGCGGAACAGCGAGGTCCACGAGGCGTTGAT
>JAGWZT010000326.1 GCA_018971925.1 Lysobacteraceae bacterium
GATCGGCCGCGGTCAGGCGCAACCCGGGACGCAAGGCGATGCGCGCTTCCGCGCTTGCGGAGCGCTCGCGCATCAGATCGGAACCGGGAGAGTCAAAACTGGAAGTAGATGAATGCATTGCCGTTGCCTTGCGTCGCGACGATCGCGAACGCCATCACCGCCCATGTGCACGACAGCACCGTCGCTGGCGCGCGCGCCAGCACAGATTCGAGCGTACGGTTGCGCATCAACCAATGCGTGATCACCAGTCCGGCGATGATCACTGCCACCATTACCAGCGACTCGATGCCGAGCAGCGGCACGACCTTGTCGTTGGTACCGGCCATCCCGCGCAACACCGTCCACGCGCGCGAGAAAGTCTTGGCGCGGAAGAACACCCAGGTCACGTTCACCAGCGCGTAGGTAATCAGACCGAACGCCAGCAGCGCCCACACGTTCGGCCTGAATCCAGAGAAGCGCTTGCGCAACCAGCGCTCGACGGAAAGATAGATGCCGTGCAAACCGCCCCACACAACGAAAGTCCAGTTGGCACCGTGCCACAACCCGCCCAGCAGCATCGTGCCCATCAACGCGGCGTAGGTGCGGCGCGGGCCGTGGCGATTGCCGCCCAGCGGGATATAGAGGTAATCGCGCAGCCACGACGACAGCGTGATGTGCCAGCGCCGCCAGAAATCGGAAAACCCGATCGCGGCATACGGAAACCGGAAATTGTCCGGCATCGCGAACCCGAGGCACATCGCCACGCCGATCGCGATCGTGGAATAACCGGCGAAGTCGCAGAAGATCTGGCCGCTGAAGGCCAGCGTGCCCATCCACGCATCCAGCGCGCCGGGAATCTTGTCCGTGTCGTAAACGGTTTCTGCGGCCTTCGCGAGGAATCCGTCGGCCAGCACGACCTTGTTGAACATGCCTATCGTCATCAGCGCGAGGCCGAAGAACAGTTGCTGCCGATTGGCCCGGCGAGGCTGCTCGAACTGCGGCACCAACTCGGTCGGCCGCATGATCGGGCCGGCCACGAGGTGCGGGAAGAACGTCACGAACAACGCGTAATCGAGGAAATTGCGCGCCGGCAATGCTCGGCGCAGGTACACATCCAGCGTGTACGACATCGTCGCAAAGGTGTAGAACGAAATGCCCACCGGCAACACGATGTCCGGCGCGGGCGCGTGGTACGTCACGCCGACCGACGCCAGCAGCGCCGTGAAATTCATCAGCAGGAATCCGCCGTACTTGAAGTAACCGAGCATGCCGAGGTTGGCGACCACCGACAGCAGCATCCATGCACGACGGGCCACCGGCTTTTGTGCTTTCACCAAACCTTGTGCGGCGTACCAATCCACCACCGTCGAGATCCACAGCAGGATCACGAACGGCGGATTCCACGCGGAATAGAAAAGATAACTCGCGACCAGCAGGTTGATCTTGCGGGTCTTCCACGCGAGCGGCAGCGAATGGATCGCCAGCACGATCGCGAAGAACGCGATGAACGTCAGCGAGTTGAAGACCACACAGGCCTCCCCGGCCCGTGGCCGGAGGCGGTCCGCGGGCGGCGGGAGTATGTCACAACCGCCACACTGCGCCAGTGCCGGCTACGGCGTGCCCTGGCGCGGGAAATCGCCGGGCGCGGAGCCCCACGCCCGGGAAAAGCCTCACGCCATCACTTCGCCGGCTTCTTGAACCGGTAGATGAGCTGGCTGGTGTGGCCGCGGATCGACTTGTCGAACACCTTGATGTCCAGTGGATCTTTGGGATTGACCAGCGCATCACTGGAACCATCGAACACGAAACCGGCCGACTCCACTTCCTGCTTCACCACCCCGGGATCGATCCGGTGCAGCGTGTTGGTGTCGCTGATGCCGGAACCCGCGGGCGCGATGTGGTCGATCACGATGAACACGCCGCCCGGTTTCAGCGCATCGTAAACCTCCTTGTCGAACTTCTTCATGTCCACCGGGCCCATGAACGGGTCGTGGTAGTCGTGGTAGTTCTGCGAGGTGAACACGACGTCCACTTTTTGCGGCACGCTGAGTTGCGCCGCCGGCTGCTTGAGCAGGCTGACATTCGTGTACGTGTCTTTCGCGAGGCCTTGCCAGTTCGCGAAGCTCTTGGCCGAGTACTTCGCCATCTCGTCCGGCCACACGGTATAGACGTGGCCCTGCGGCCCGACGATCCGGCTGAACACGCGCGTCCAGTAGCCGCTGCCAGGCACCAGCTCGAGAACCCTGTCGCCGGGCTTGACGCCGCTGAACGCCATCACGTCGGCCATCTTGCGTCGGACGTCGTCCTTCCTGTCCGCGGCGCGCGCCGGGTCGTCGATCGCCTTGGTGACATAGGCGGGAATATTCACGGCGCCGGAACCGGATGCCGCGGGCGCGGAAGATTGCGCGACCGCAGCCGAAGGCAGGACCAGCGCAACAAGCAAGGTGAATCCCAAGGTTCGCATGACGTGTTCCTCGTGGGCGGGCTTTACATTGTGCTCCCAAAATACCGATCGCGCGCAACGGCGGCTTGCCGCGTCAAGACGGCGGCGCCGGTTTCGACGACTCCCTGCCGCGGCGCCCGAGCAGCCAGTCCAGCGCCTGCGCCTCGGTTTCGAACACGTTGCTGATGAAGCCTGCATTCATGCCGGCGATGACCCCGATCCGATCGGGATCGATGAATTCCCGCCGTACCACGATGGCCGCACGCACGCTGCTGCGCCCCGCCTTGGCCCACTCGCCCATCAACCAGTAACGCATGTCCATGCCGGGGGGTTCGACACCGGTGATCGCGGTGATGTCGATCAGCAGCTTGTCCAGGCCAACTTCCCGGGTGCGAACGATCGCGTCGGCGATCTGCCGCACGCCGCTCTCCAGCACCTGTTCACCGGCCAACCGGAACCGTGCTACCTCCCCGTCCACCTCAAACAACGCTTCGCCCGGCGCAGGCTCCGCGGGGTGGTGTCGATCGCCCTCGCGGCCGGACAACCACTCCAGCGCACGTTCGCGGGTCTCGAACAAATTGCTTGTGAAGCCCTGGTTCATGCCGAACGCAATACCGAAACGGTCTTC
>JAGWZT010000327.1 GCA_018971925.1 Lysobacteraceae bacterium
CCGGGCGTGGCGAAGAAGTCAACCGTGGAGACCTTCGCGGCCCTGCGCATCCACATGGATACCTGGCGCTGGGCCGGCGTACCGTTCTTCATTCGCGCGGGCAAGCAATTGCCCGTGAAGTGCACCGAAGTTCTGGTGCGCCTCAAGAATCCACCGCAGCAGGTATTCGATGATCCGCCGAATGGCGCGGTCAACCACTTCCGTTTCCGCCTGAATCCCGACGTCATCATTTCGCTGGGCGCGCGGGTGAAGGAACCCGGCGAGGCGATGAAAGGACATCCGGTGGAACTGGTCGCGCATCGCCACGTGCGCACCGCGATGGCACCATACGAACGCCTGTTGGGCGACGCGATCGACGGTGATTCGGCGCTGTTCACCCGCGACGATTGCGTCGAAGAGGCCTGGCGCGTGCTTGACCCGATCATCGGCGACAAGGTGCCCGTGCACAAATACAGGCCGGGCACATGGGGTCCGAAGGAAGCCGACGCGTTGATCGCCGCGGCCGGTGGCTGGAACGACCCCAGGGTCGAGCCGGTGTCCAAGGGCGGCAAATGAACGCAGCGACGTCCCTGGTGTTCCTGCTCGATGTCGACAACACGCTGCTCGACAACGACCAGGTGCAAACCGACCTCGACGCGCATATCGCGAAGTTGTTCGGCGCGGATTCGGCGAAGACGTACTGGAATCTCTACGAAGCGTTGCGCGACAAGCTTGGCTACGCAGACTACCTTGGCGCGATCCAGCAGTTCCGGCTGGAATGCGATGACGAGGTGCGCGCGCAGGATTTGGCTGCGTACCTGCTCAACTATCCCTTCGCCGAGCGGTTGTATCCCGGCGCGCTCGATGCCATCGCGCACCTGTCGCGGTTTGGTGACTGCGTCGTACTGTCCGACGGCGACGTGGTGCTGCAGCCGCGCAAGATCGAAGCGTCCGGCGTCGCCCGGGCCGTCCGGGACCAGGTCTTGATCTACGTGCACAAGGAGCGCATGTTGGATGACGTGGCCCGGCGTTTTCCCGCGCGGCATTACGTGATGGTCGAGGACAAGCTGCGTGTGCTGGATGGCATGAAGCGCCGCTGGCGCGAACGCCTGACCACGGTGTTCGTGCGCCAGGGACATTACGCGAACGACCCCGCCGCGCGCAAGGAATATCCGCCCGCGCAAATCGAACTTGCCGGCATCCACGAGCTTTGCAACATGGGTGCCGGCGCTTTTCTTTCTCCTTCCGGCCATCTTTCTTCAAAACCGGCAAACGCCACGGAGTAGCCCATGAACGCGACGAAACAACTGCACGACCTCGGCCAGAGCATCTGGCTGGACAACATCACCCGCGGCATCCTGGACGATGGCACGCTGGCGAAATACATTGCCGACAACAATGTCACCGGCCTCACTTCCAATCCGTCGATCTTCGACAAGGCCATTTCCGGTGGACACGACTACGACAGCGCGATCGCCGATCTGCTTGCCCAGGGCCGGCACGGCGAAGACCTGTTCTTTTCGCTTGCACTGCAGGACCTCACCCGCGCCGCCGACATGTTCAAGCCGGCCTTCCACTCCAGCGACGGCGTGGACGGTTTCGTGTCGCTGGAGGTTTCGCCGCTGCTTGCGGATGACACCGAAGCCACCATCGAATCCGCGGCCACGCTGCACGCCAAGGCGCGCCGCGACAACCTCTTCATCAAGATTCCGGGCACGCCGGCCGGCATTCCCGCGATCGAGGAATCGATCTACCGCGGCGTGCCGATCAACGTCACGCTGCTGTTCTCGCGCGAGCAGTACCTCGCCGCGGCCGAGGCCTGGATGCGCGGCATCGAGCGCCGCATCGCCGAGGGCAAGTCACCCAACGTCGATTCGGTGGCGTCGGTATTCATCAGCCGCTGGGACGTCGCGGTCGCCGACGAGGTGCCCGCCGAATTGAAGGACCGGTTGGGCATCGCCATCGGGCAACGCACCTACAAAGCCTATTGCGAGCTGCGCGAGACGCCGCGCTGGAAAAAAATCCTCGCCGCGGGCGTGCATCCGCAACGCCTGCTGTGGGCCAGCACCGGCACCAAGGATCCGAAGGCGCCGGATACGCTGTATGTCGAGGCACTGGCCGCGCCCGACACCATCAACACGATTCCGGACAAGACCATCCTGGCCTTCGCCGATCACGGCAAGCTGCACGGCGCGATGGCGAAGGATGGCGGTGATTGCGAGCAGGTCATCGCGCGGTTCAATGCCGCCGGAATCGACGAGGCGGCGCTGGCGGGCCGGTTGCAGCGCGAAGGCGCGGCCGCATTCGTGAAGTCCTGGAACGACCTGCTGGGACGCATCACGCAGAAGAGTTCGGCGGTCGAATCGAAAGCCGCCGGGCAGGGGGCGCGCGCATGAGCGCGCCTTCCTTGCGTTCGTCGCCCGAGTGGCAGGCGCTCGCGAAACATTGGCGATCACTGCGCGGCACCACGCTGAAGCAATTGTTCGATGCAGATGGCCAGCGCGGTACGCGTTGCACCGCGGAAGGTGCCGGGCTGTACCTCGACTATTCCAAGAACTTCGTGACCGCCGATACGCTGCGCCTGTTGCTGCGGCTGGCGAAGGCGCGTGGCGTGTTCGCCCGGCGCGATGCCATGTTCCGCGGCGACAAGATCAACGAAACCGAAAAACGCGCGGTGCTGCACGTGGCGCTGCGCGCGCCGCGCGGCGAAAAGATTTTCGTCGATGGCAAGGATGTCGTGCCCGAAGTGCACGAAGTGCTCGACCGCATGGCGGCCTTCAGCGACAAGGTCCGTTCCGGTGCGTGGCGCGGGCATACCGGCAGAGCCATCCGCAACGTCATCAGCATCGGCATCGGCGGTTCCGACCTCGGTCCGGTGATGGCTTGCGAGGCGCTGAAGCATTACAGCCGCCGCGACATGACATTCCGGTTCGTGTCCAACGTGGATCCCACCGATTTCGTCGAGGCCACGCGCGACCTCGATGCCGAGGAAACACTTTTCGTCGTCTGCTCCAAGACCTTTACCACCCTGGAAACCCTGACCAACGCGCATGCG
>JAGWZT010000328.1 GCA_018971925.1 Lysobacteraceae bacterium
GGCCGATCATCGAATCGTGATGGCGCCCGTGCGTGTCGGTCCACGCGATCGGCAGTTCGATCGCTTCATCGAACGCCACGTGCGCGAGTTCGGCCGCGAGGCGGCGGATCGTCTTCGCGTCCACACCGCAGCGTTCGCTGACATTTTCCGGCGCATACTCGTCGGCGAGGAAACGCTCGGCGATGATCTGGAAAGCGGGCACCGCCTTGCGGCCGTCGGGCAGGGTGTATTCGCCCACGATCATTGGCGCGATGTCGGGTTGCGTGGCGTCGGAAACGCGATAGTCCTTGTCTTTGTCATTCCGGACGTCGCGAAGCGACGATCCGGAATCGGTTTCTTCATGCGTCGAATCACCGATTCCGGGTTCTGCGCTGCGCGCAGCCCCGGAATGACGAGAAGAGGAGCGCACCGCGCACAGCGGCTTGCCGCTGCCATCGCGCGCGATCAGGCCATCGCCCGCCGCACCGGGATCGCGGATCACCAGATGATGCGCGTTGGTGTAACGCACCAGGTAATCAAAATCCACGCGATCATTGCGCAACAATTCGTGGATCAGTGCGCCCGCGAGCAGACCGTCGGTGCCGGGATTCACCGGCACCCATTCGTCCGAGATCGACGCGTATCCCGTGCGCACCGGATTGATCGCCACTATCTTGGCGCCGCGCGATTTCATCTTGCCGAGGCCGAGCTTGATCGGATTGGAGTCGTGGTCCTCGGCCACGCCCCACAGCATCAGATACTTCGTGCGGTCCCAATCGGGTTCGCCGAATTCCCAGAACGATCCGCCGAAGGTGTACATGCCGGCGGCCGCCATGTTGACCGAACAGAATCCGCCGTGCGCGGCGTAGTTGATGGTGCCGAACTGCTGCGCCCACCAGCCGGTCAGCGCCTGCGACTGGTCGCGGCCGGTGAAGAACGCCAATTCGTCCGGGTTGCGCGCGCGGATGTCGCCCAGCCATTTCGTCGCGAGTTGCAGCGCCTCGTCCCATTCGATTTCGCGGAACTCGCGCGCGCCGCGTTCACCCACCCGCAGCAACGGCTTGGAAAGCCGCGCCGGCGAGTAGTGCTGCATCATCCCCGACGAGCCCTTGGCGCAGATCACGCCGCGGTTGACAGGGTGCTCGGGATTGCCGTCGATGTAACGCACGCGGCTGTTCTTGAGGTGCACGCGAATGCCACACCTGCACGCGCACATGTAGCACGTGGTCGTCTTGACTTCGTCGCCGGTCGGTTCGTTGAGCTTGAGATTCTTGTGAGCCATATATGCGCGCGATCGATTCAGGAAGCCACTGATCAACCTCATCATTCTTCATCCCGGCGAAGACCCATATCCAGTGCCTTGGGCCTCGTGCATGGCGCGCAAAGGCGCTGGGCATACTCGCACCATCCATGGCGCTCGCCCCACGGGCCGCCTCCGGCGTTCGCGTTTGCAATCTTGCATACGCGGTTCGGACATCGCTTCGCGATTCCGGGATGACGAGCAAAATCAGAACTGTCTCAGGGCATGGTAGCCACCCCGGTGCTTGCCGCCAATCGCGCGGCGCGGCATGCTGGGGTCTGTTGGTGTTGAAAGGCCTTTGGCATGCACCAGTACGAGCGCGTCCTCAAGCTGCATGGCATCTTCAAGTCGCACCGGCGGCCGGTCGGGGTGCAGCGCCTGCGCGAGGAACTGGGGTGCTCGCGCGCCACGTTGTACCGCGACATCGCCTTCCTGCGCGATGCGCTGGGCGCGCCGCTGGACAGCGACCCCGAAGGCGCGGGCTTCGTCTATGACCAGACCGAAGGCGAGCGTTTCGAGTTGCCGGGGCTGTGGCTGACCAGCGAGGAACTTTCGGCGCTGATGGCGCTGGAAGCCCTGGTCGCGCGTTCCGATCCCGGGGTGCTGGCCGATGCGCTGGCGCCGTTCCGCGCGCGCGTCGAAAAACTTCTCAACGAGCACGCCGGCACGCACAAGCAGCCGCTGGAGCGCATCCGCGTGGTGCCGTGGGGTTCGCGCAAATTCAACCAGCAGGTGTTTCGTGCGGTGGCGGGTGCGGTGCTGGCACGCCAGCAACTGAAGTTCCGCTACCGCGCGCGCACCACCGGCGCCGACAGCGTGCGCCACGTGTCGCCGCAGCGGCTCACGCATTACCGCGACAACTGGTACCTGGATGCGTGGGACCACGACCGCGAGGCGTTGCGCAGTTTCGCGGTGGATCGCATCGGCCAGCCGGAGGTGCTGGACAAGTCCGCGGTCGATCGCGAAGAAAAGGAATTGAACGACACCCTGGCGTCGAGCTACGGCATCTTCGCGGGCGCGCCCAAGGCGTGGGCGACGATCCGGTTTTCCGCGCGCGCGGCGCGCTGGGTGGCCGACGAACACTGGCATTCACTGCAGGAAGGCCGTTGGCTGGATGACGGCCGCTACGAGTTGAAGGTGCCGTATTCGCAGTCGCGCGAATTGGTGATGGACATCCTGCGCTATGGTCCGGACGCGGAAGTGGTCGCGCCGCAATCCTTGCGCGAGGAAATCCGCATCATGCACAAGCTCGCGCTGGACGAGTACGACCACGCCAGGCCGTGAACGATCATCGTGACCTCGTGGTGCAGTCGCACGCCCAGCCCACCGTCGCGCTGGCGCTGGGTACCGGCGGCGCGCGCGGCCTCGCGCACATCGGCGCAATCGAAGCCGTCGTGGCCGCGGGCTACCGCATCACCGCGGTGTCCGGCAGTTCCATGGGCGCGCTGATCGGCGGCATCTACGCGGCCGGGAAACTCGAGGTGTACCGCGATTGGGTTTGCGCGCTGCAGAAGATGGACGTCCTGAAGCTGGTGGACTGGACGTTGTCCGGTGCCGGCCTGATCAAGGGCGAGCGCATCATCGGCGTGCTGCGCGAACTGATCGGCGAAGTGGCCATCGAGGAGCTGCCGATTCCATTCACCGCGGTCGCGACCGACCTCGACCGCGAACGCGAAGTGTGGTTGACGCGCGGCCCGCTGTTCGATGCGATCCGCGCATCGATCGCGGTCCCCACGATCTTCCGCCCGCATCC